>WFRF01000190.1 GCA_015486655.1 Caldifarciminota bacterium
CCTATATTCTGTTCTTTATTGTTGACTATTTTTATTTCTCCGAACTGCTTTTCATATCTTTTTATATTATCTTCCATTGTTTTTAAAAACATCTTTGCATTTTGCGGTGTCATTACGATGCGTGAGTATACCTTTGCTTCGTTGACTCCCGGCATAATCCTTGCAAAGTCCATGATAAATTCCGAAGGTGAATGTGAAACGATAACAATGTTCGAATAGATGCCTTCCGCCTGTTCTTTCTCGAGTTTTATATTAATTTTTTTCTGTTCCATGTTACCTCCTTTGCAATCTAATATATATCTTATTATGACGTATGTCAATTCTTATATATGAATGTGGATATGTAAATGAGAATTGCGAAATTATAAACTAAATGAATAATTGACTGTCTATATTACCTGAATGTAGGGGAGATATGTCATTCCGGACTTGATCCGGAATCTCAATGAGATGCTGAACCAAGTTCAGCATGACATTTATAAATTCCCCTCGGAAAGAGGGGTGAACTGACGAATGTCAGGACGGGGTGTTCTAAAATAAGTGAGAAGTGAGAACTGGGAACTAAGAAGTAAAAGAGGGAAGTAAGAAGTTAGAACTGAGAAGTGAAATATGTAATTGATTTTATTCCATTTATTTCTTACTTCTAACTTACTACTTGATAACTTGCGATGAAATCGCTTTTTGCGGCGAAGTCGCTTAATATGTCTATTTCTATCTACTCTACTTTTTCTGTTTTGACTTGATAAAATATATATTTCGTATAAAATAGATAAAATAATAAGGAGGATTGTATGAAACAGACGGTAATAAGAGCAAAGACACTATTCGACGGGCACGGGAAAAAGGATGACATAACCGTAGTGGTCGAAAACGGAAAGATTATTGATCTGCTTAAAAAGAAAATTAAGAGTGATTACGAAGGGTATGTCACGCCGGCAATCATAGATGCCCATGCACACATAGGAATGGACAGGGAAGGAGAACCGTATCAGGAATCGGAGACAAATGATACACTCGGGCAGATTTTGCCGCTCAATGATCCTATAAACAGTATTTATTTTGACGACAGGGCATTCAAAGATGCCGTGGATTTCGGCGTTTTGTACTGTTGTGTTGTCCCGGGCAGCGGGAATGTCCTGGGAGGAAAAGCCAAAGTAATAAGAAATTTTGCAAGATACAGAGATGAAGCGGTTATTAAAGATTACGGGTATAAAATGGCTCTTGGTTACAATCCCCGCTCTACAACGGATTGGAAAGGGGAGAGGCCCAATACGAGGATGGGTGTTTATGCTCTTGTTGAAAAGTATTTTGATGAGATACTAAACAAGAAGAAAAAAGCCGACCTGGAAAAGGAGAGAAAGATAATTGAGCTTGATCAAAAGAAAAAAGAGAAAAAATTATCCGGGAGCGAGTATAAGAGAGAGATGGCTCTAATTGACGATGAGTATGCATTGGAGTTTAATGAAGAGGAGAAGGCTGTATTGGAACTGCTTTCCGGTAAAAAAATTGCCAAAGTGCATGTACACAGGGATGATGATGTCCTTTACCTGATTGAACTTGTAAAAAAGTATAAATTGAATGCAACGGCGGATCATACGGGAGATGTATATTTCAAGGATACGTTTGATAAGCTCGGGAAAAACAATATTCCCGTAGTATACGGTCCTTTGGGTTCCGTAGGGTATAAGGTGGAGTTGAAACACGCATATTACCAGAATACACAGTTATTAATGAAATCAAAAGCCTTTTTCGGACTTATGAGCGATCACCCCGTTATACATACAGTAACACTCAGAGACACATTAAAATACTTTATGATTTTCGGTATGAAAGATTATGAAGCTATTTCACTCATCACGTATAAAAATGCAAGGATCTTGGGAATAGACGATACTCTGGGAACCGTTGAAAAAGGGAAGATTGCAAGTCTCCTTGTGTGGAACGAACATCCGCTTTATCTTGGAGCTTATCCCAAAGTTGTTATGGGCGAAGGGAAAATATTGAGAAAGAGATGACGTCTAAATAATGTAATTTATGGACTTAAGATTGACATATGTCATATTTCAAAAAACCTCGAAAAGGTATAAAAAAATGCTTGACAAAAGCTGAATATCTGCTATAATACCCAAGCGTTTTTTGAAATATCATTCTTTGAAAACAGGAAATAACCACTTGACAACTAAGGAATTTTTTGATATTATAAAAAACTGTAATCATGATCTTTGAAAATTAACGTGCACTACCAATCCCAGATAAGAAAATTATATCTAAGAACCCAAAATATTTTATGGAGGGTTTGATCCTGGCTCAGGACTAACGCTGGCGGCGTGTCTTAGCCATGCAAGTCGTACGGACCAAGACTTAGTAGCAATACTTTTTCTTGGTTAGTGGCGCACGGGTGAGTAACACGTGAATAATCTACCCCAAAGTGGCGGATAACAGATCGAAAGGTCTGCTAATACACCATATGCTCACGACCCGTAAGGGTTGCGAGGAAAGGTGGCCTCTGCTTGCAAGCTATCGCTTTGGGATGAGTTCGCGTCCTATCAGCTTGTTGGTGAGGTAAAGGCTCACCAAGGCGATGACGGGTAGCCGGCCTGAGAGGGTGAACGGCCACACTGGAACTGAGACACGGTCCAGACTCCTACGGGAGGCAGCAGGCTAGAAAATTGGGCAATGGGCGCAAGCCTGACCCAGCGACGCCGCGTGAGGGATTAAGGTCTTCGGATTGTAAACCTCTGTTAGGAAGGAAAATGGGAGTGGATCCTAATACGGTTCATTTTTGATGGTACTTCCAGAGAAAGCACCGGCTAACTCCGTGCCAGCAGCCGCGGTAACACGGGGGGTGCAAGCGTTGTCCGGAATCACTGGGTGTAAAGGGGATGTAGGCGGGCGAATAAGTTAAACGTGAAAACTAAGGGCTTAACCTTTAGCCTGCGTTTAATACTGTTCGTCTTGAGTTCGGAAGAGGAGAACGGAACTTCCAGTGTAGCAGTGGAATGCGCAGATATTGGAAGGAACACCAGTGGCGAAGGCGGTTCTCTGGTACGTAACTGACGCTAATCTCCGAAAGCTAGGGGAGCGAACAGGCTTAGATACCCTGGTAGTCCTAGCCGTAAACGATGGATACTAGGCGTTTCCATTAGGAAGTGCCGACGCTAACGCATTAAGTATCCCACCTGGGGAGTACGATCGCAAGGTTGAAACTCAAAGGAATTGACGGGGACCCGCACAAGCGGTGGAGGATGTGGTTTAATTCGAAGCTACGCGAAGAACCTTACCTGGGCTTGACATACTGGTAGTAGTGAACCGAAAGGGGAACGATCCTGCTTGCAGGAAGCCAGTACAGGTGCTGCATGGCTGTCGTCAGCTCGTGCCGTGAGGTGTTGGGTTAAGTCCCGCAACGAGCGCAACCCCTGTCCATATTTGCCAGCAGCCGTAAGGTGATGGGAACTATATGGAGACTGCCGGTGACAAACCGGAGGAAGGTGGGGATGACGTCAAGTCATCATGGCCTTTATGTCCAGGGCTACACACGTCCTACAATGGCCGGAACAACGGGAAGCGAATTCGGGAGAATGAGCAAATCCCTTAAATCCGGTCCCAGTTCGGATTGCAGTCTGCAACTCGACTGCATGAAGCCGGAATCGCTAGTAATCGCAGATCAGCTACGCTGCGGTGAATACGTTCCCGGGTCTTGTACACACCGCCCGTCACGCCATGGAAGTTAGCGGTACCCGAAGTCACCGGCCCAACCTTTACGGAGGGAGGTGCCTAAGGTATAGCTAATGACTGGGGCGAAGTCGTAACAAGGTAGCCGTACGGGAACGTGCGGCTGGATCACCTCCTTTCTATGGAAAATACTGGTAGGTAGTGCACGTTTTTTGTTTTAACATATCGGGCCTATAGCTCAGATGGTTAGAGCGCACGCCTGATAAGCGTGAGGTGAGTGGTTCAAGTCCACTTAGGCCCATTCATCTTAAGGAGACAAAATGAGATCAAATAAAAAAATAATCATGTTTATAATCGCATTACTTGCGGTTAATTTTATTTATGGGCAAAATTATTTCGAAAGGAGAATCGGATTATCAAACGGGGAATTTATTTCAAGCCTGAATAATCACTCTATCTATTATTTCCCCTCTATGATAAACAAAAACGGTTTTTTATTCGGAGACATTGACTATGAGGGAAATTACGATATATCTCTGGACATAAATACTTCCGGATTTGCATTCTATATTCATAATTATAACGAAAGTCAAGACACGATTATCAGTAAAATAATGCCTGAATTTACCAAATTGAATAAAATGGATTTAATATTTGGATACAAATCGGGAAAAGCGAACTATTCGGCTGGGATATCTTTCAATAATAATACAATGGGGGGAGACAGCGGTAATGTTGCAATGAAAGATATTAATTATATGGGGGGTATCGAAAACCAAACAGAGATAAGCGGTAAGATGTTAAGCATAGATTTCGGCATAAGAGTTAATGATTTGAAAACCTACAGAAATATAAATGACAACGTATCAAAGAATGATAACAGACTGGGGTTCGGATTAAATATTATGGCAAGTTTGGCTGATGACGATAATATATATGAACTTTACATGACCGGTTACAGCAAAGTTTTTAATTTTATATATAGTGACTCAATTGCGGCTTATAACGGTAAGGAGATATACTCGAACAACTACGGGTTAAACCCCGGAATAGGATGGTGCAGGAACTATTCCGATTACGGAGACATTAAGATTTATGCCTCTTATAATTTTAAATATACAAGTATGAACTCGTATGACGATGCGGGAGATACAAGCGAAATAGTATCCATAAAACAATCTTTGCCAAATATGGATTATGAAATAGAGATGAATCTTTTTAAAGATTTTTATATGAGCCTTTTCGGAAATTACAATTACGAAATTTCGGAGAGTTTTGTAAACGGCAAAAAAACACTTGAAAAAGGTTCGAATTTTTTATATAATGTCGGAGTAGGTTATAGTAACGGGGATATTTCGGTTGTTATAGGAGGGGAAAGGCTCATTGAAAATATTCTTGAATCCGTAAAATCAAATAAGTTAAATATTCCTCTCAGACTAAAATTTTACTATCAAATAGATAATTTAACGGGGATATAGTTCAGCTGGGAGAACGCCTGCTTTGCAAGCAGGAGGTCGCCGGTTCGAGTCCGGCTATCTCCACTCGTTTTTTTATGAACTTTAAATGGAGGTATTTATGAAGAAATACTTTGTTATTCTATTGGTAGCTTTGTTTGTTGTGTCAGGATGTTCCCTTTTTAATAAAACACCTGAAAAACCTGCAGAACCTAAAGAAGTCAGTATACAGATGAAAGGACCTAGTGATGCCGCAGTTCAGACAGACACATCGGGTCATGCTCAAACCGCTTCATTGATGGTTACCAGTTACAGCACTCTCTTAACCGCATATTCAACTGCGTTTTCCGGCTACACCCCTGCAAATTGGGATGACGGAACCTACAATTCAGGCGAGTGGCAGTGGGCCGACAGTTCAGGTTTATTCAGTGTTAATTGGATTGCACAACAGGATGGAGATTTCTACAATTGGTATGTTTATATAAACGGTAATTACTCAGGTTCCGTATGGAACAATTTCCTCCTTATGGACGGAAGAACATCCACAGACGGATATGTGGGACACTGGACTGTTTACGACGACAGTATAATTCCTCCCTACGATGATAACGGTGATTATCCCGTAATGAGTTGGAAATGGGATATTTCAACGGATAACTCAAGTGCTTCATGGTGGTTGTACAGCGGAGCTGTAGGCGATACCCTTGTCATGCACGTAAGTTATGTAACAAGTGCAGGCGGTGACGAAGATATGAGCATACAAACTCAAGACAATTATTTGCAGATTCACTCGGAACAAAACGGCTCAACAGGGTGGATAAAATACTATGAAACGGATTCTCCCGATCAAAACTATCTTGTTTGGTACATTTATTGGGATTCAACGGGACACGGAGGATGGCAAGATTGGAGTAACGGAACTCAAACAGATTCCGGAACCTGGTAATAAAAAGATAATGTATACGGGAGCAACAAAAATTGCTCCCGTTTTTTTAAATGGGAAAAAGAAACTTTATTCTCGGTGTTTTAAACGGTATTTTATTCTTTTTTAGTGCTTCTTTTATAAGTTCCTCCACCATTTTACCTGTTTTTATATCTAAATTTTCATCGTCATCGTTTATTCTGGGGCTTATTGCCGCAATTGAAGCCACGGGTTGGCAGCTGCCTCAGGCATTTATAGCTAAATTTCTCGAGGATAAAACATATAAAAAATTTATGTATGTAATACCTTCATATATAAGATTTACGGCAATTCTTATTATTGCACTGACGACTTTCAGAGCGCTTAACATAAGGTATTATTTACCACTGTTCCTGATACTGTATTCGATTTATCTTTTGGGAGGAGGTGTTGCCGGTATATCATTTATGGATATTGTTTCAAGGGTTATTCCTGTTAACAGGAGGGGTTCATTTTGGGGGATGAGAATGGGGTTTGGTGGAATTTTGGCATTAATCGGCGGATATGTTGCAAAAATTATTCTAGGAAAATTTGCATTCCCGGAGAACTACGCACTCCTGTTTCTAATTGCAACCGTAAGTATTTTTATCGCCATAACACTGTTTTCAAGCGTAAAAGAACCCCCTGAAGTGAAAATTAAAAAACAGAGAAGTTATCGGTCGTTCTTTGGTGAGGGGATAAAGATCTTCGGAAGGGACGGCAATTTCAGGGCTTTGTTTGTAGTCCGTGCACTTTTTGCAATTTATTTTATGTCCATACCGTTCTATATAATTTATATAAAGAAGAATCTCAACTTGAATGATGCGTCTGTGGGATACTTCATTATGGCGCAGATGTTCGGCTATATCGTTTCAAATCTGCTGTGGAGCAGGTTGTCAAACAAAGACAAGAATGATTTGGTCCTGAGAATAGCCTCAGTGAGTCTCTTTCTTACCCCAGTTTTGACCATAATGGGAATAAAACTACATCTTTCCTATTTTTTTCTCCTTATTCCGTTTATCTTTCTCGGTGCGGGAATCACAGGCATAAATACGGGTTACCTTAATTCACTGCTTAAAATAGCTCCCGAGGAGAATAGACAACTGTATCTCGGGATTTTCAATACAATGTTGGTGCCGTTTCTGATTTCCCCGCCTTTAGCCGGTTATGTGATAAAACTAATATCTTACACGGGACTTTTTGTTATTGCGGCATCATTCTCCGTTTTAATCGGGGTTTTTACTTATAAGATTAAACCTGTTTTACATTAAAGGGGAATTAGTCTTCATTTTTTTTATAACAGTTTTTAATTTCACCGATAAACATTCTGTGAAATATTTTATCAGTATAGTGCTTATTAATTATCTCTGGAGGGAGATTGTCTTTTATGTCGGAAGAGAATAGTTTTTTGCAAACAAACACCAAATTTGCCTCTTTAAAATAAATCCCGTCACTATCATAAAACAGGGGATTCAATCCGGTTTCTTCCACCTTATTGTAATTTTTACCCGATTTCGTCCCGCAAAATTTCAGAACTTCCTTATATCGTTTAGGGAAAAACGATAAGGTAAAGATTTCATTCTTTTCAACGAATTCAAAAGTGTATCGGTTGTGTCTGATAAAAATAATTGCCACGGGCTTATTCCATAGAATACCGAATGCACCCCAACTCGCTGTCATCATGTTGAATTTTTCTTTTGTCCCTGCTGTAATCAGCATCCAGCGATCGTCAATGAGTTTAAATATGTTTTTATCGATTCTCTTTACATTTATATGTTCAAATTTATCCATAATTTTATCACAGGCGGCTTATTGTATAAGCGGTTTTTAATTTATTTTATTGTATTCACCAAGCACAAAATCAACTATCTCTTCAATCAGGTGTTCATCAAATCTGAATTCCACCCCGGCTGCCTTGTAAATTTCACCAATGGGTTTTGAATTTCCGAGGGATAGAGCGTATTTGTACCTTTCAATTGTGTTTTTGGGGTCTTTTTTGTAGTTTCTCCAGATTTGCAAAGCTCCCAGTTGTGCCATACCGTATTCTATGTAGTAAAACGGTACTTCAAAGATGTGAAGTTGCAATTGCCATAGTTTGGCAAGGTGGTTTTCATACCCGGTCCAATCCACATAATACTCGCTGAAATCTTTTGCTATTCTCATCCATTCTTCATCCCTTTCCGTTATGTTGTGGGAAGGATTCAAATAAACCCAATGTTGGAATTTATCTACACTCATGCACCAGGGGAAGAAGTTAATTATTCTGTAGAGGTGGTCGGATTTTGCTTTGTTTAATTGAGTCTCGTCGGGATAGAATTCACCCCAGTAGTCCATTGTAAGTAACTCCATGCTCATGCTTGCAAATTCGGCAACTTCAGAGGGGGTGTGTCTGTATTCTATGATGGGAATATGTCTCATTCTGAATGTATGTGCCGCATGTCCTCCTTCATGCAAAAGCGTAATAACATCCCTGTGTAAACCGACGGCATTCATAAATATGAAGGGCATGCCGGTTTGCTGCAAAGGATAGTTAAACCCTCCGGGGGCTTTCCCTTTCCTGCTCTCAAGATCAAACATTTTATGTTTTTTCATGTTGATCAGGTTTTCTGCAAATTCATTATCCAGTTTTCCATAAATTTTTATAACACCGTTTAGTAATTCATCACCGGTTTTAAAAGGTTTTAGTTCAGGTTCGTTTCTTCCTTCGGCTGTTTTATCCCACGGGAGCATAGATTTAATTTCCAGAACCTTTTTTTTCTTTTCAATGAGTGGTTTTATCTTGGGAACAACGCGATTTTTAACCGATTCATGAAATTTGTAACAGTCCTCAGGCGTGTAGTCGAACCTGTTCTTTAATTTGAACATATAATCTCTGTAATTGTCGAACCCGGCATTTTTAGCCATGGTTGCTCGTATTTCTCGGAGTTTGTCATATAAATTATCGAGGTATTGATAATGTTTCGATACGGCTTCGTTCATTGCAAGCCAGGCTCTTTTTCTCCTGCCTCTGTCTTTATCAGTGAGGAGAACTTTTATCTCCTGAAGCGTATATTTGTGACCGTCAAGATTGATTTGAACGGAACCTATGATTTTACCATACTCCGTAGCAAGGTTAATCTCTTTTGTTTCAAGCGGGATATTTTTCTCCCGGAATATCTCAATCTGGTTTGCGAGATTTCTTAGAAAAACACTGTATTTTTCCTTTGGTAATTTGTTTTTAAATCTACATTCATAGAGTTTTTTATCAAGAATGAAATTATATTTTTTATATTCGGGGTAGATGTTTTTTGTGAAGTTCTTAAATGTTTTTTCATACTCCTTGTTGTCCGTATATCGCTGGAGATTGATATATGCCCTGGCATAGGTCTCTTCCAAAAGTGCGTAAAGTTTGCTTCTGTCCACTATCCATTTTTCAAGTTCTTCCGTTGAATTGATACCTCTGTTGTACAATTCAACATAGTACGGTTTAACATCTTCCCATTTGTTTATATTTAATCGGTCATACATACACACCACCTTCTTCCGTTTTCCTACATTGTAAATCCATTTAACCGGTTTTGTCAATGGATATAAGAAACCAAGAGCGGGTGTTTCTTTACCATTTATCATATTGAAAGAAATATACAATTATGTTATTATATAAAAAAATAAAAGGGGGGAAAGATGAAAATCCCAAATCTATTTATAGTTTTTTTATTCGTGCTGGTAGTTATTTTTTCCGGATGTGCCGTGAATCACACAAATTCGGGCGAAGATACTCTGATAGTGTATATCGATTCTGTTGCGATTCCTGTGGATAGTGTAAATAATACGATTATTACTCTACATCATGACGGGGTAGATACTATCCCAGGTAAGCTGTCAAAAGTTTTTGGTAGAATATACTATTATTCTCTTGTATCTGTGAGTAATCTATATCCCAAATTCAATGATAATAAATGTAAAATCTCAATTGGGAAAGATTCAATAAGCGGGATGGAACCTGATTTGAATGGCAATAATTTTGTTGTAGATGTCGATACCGAATGGGTGCATGTCGGTATGAATAAAATAAGAGTATTTGTTGAAAATACGGTTGGAGAATCCTGTGTTGCAGAATCTAAACTCTATTTTGATGATTTTTTCATGGTGGGACCACTTAGTCCGCAAGATGGTTATGACTTCGGTATGGAAAGAAAATATGGAAATGGAACGATTTGGTCGGATTCGTTGGGTAATGGTAATAGGTTAATAGCGGGGTTAAAATTTAAAAGTTGTTCAAACATTGATTCATGCAGGTTATATTTCGATAATAATAGAATTTATTCGGTTAATGCGGATACTGATGAATCATATATCGGAACAGATACAATAGTTGTCAGTTATTGGGCAAAACTGACGGATGAACCGTTAGAGGGGGAACATAAAATAGGGGCCTGGTTTAATATAAAAGGAAGTATGAGAACAATTAAGGTAGTTTGGAACATATATGTTGATAATACAAAACCCGATATTAATATAATCGAACCCGAAGCAGGCAAAACATATTACCCAAGAGTTGACTCCACAATGAACATCGTTTTGCAAACGAGCGATGACAGCATGCAGCAATATTTTCCCAAAGCGGACAGTATTATCATGGAAATCGATAGCCTGGCTGGGAATGATTATGTAAATGTTTTTCGATACAAAGTGACTAACGGAATGCACCTGTATTACGGTGATTTGCATGTATATAAATGGAACTATTTGGATAACAGCGGACATCCGGTTCCTTCCGGAGAATACAGATTAAAGGTTTTCGTATATGATCATGCGGGCAACGAAAAAGATACGTCCGTTATTTTTACGATAGATAATAACCGGACGAAGTTGTTTGTGAGCGGATAAACTTTTACAAATCCGTTCACATCCGATTCAAGTGAAATGACAATGAAATATAGGACGAATGAGCATGCAATATTTGTATAATACCAGTCAAGTCCCAAAAAGATTATAAATTGCCTCTCTGGTAATGTTTCTCAATAAATCCGAATAATATTATTGACGGATATTGTTATATGTTTTAATATAATATGAGGAGGAGATATGACAATTGATGATATTGCCGGGTTGATTGAAAAGAGAACGGGTTTGCTTATAAGATACAATTTCAAGAATATTCTTTTTGAGATAATAAACGGACGTATTTCGATGCTAGGCATAGATTTTGACAGGTATTATGAAATCCTCGATGAAAATGTGAATGACGAATTCAGTAATGTCGTTGATCAACTCACAATTAAAGATACATATTTTTTCAGAAATCAGGATATTTATGAAAATTTGAGGATTCACATAATTCCTGAACTGTTAAATAAATATGAGAAAATTAAGATTTGGGATCTCGGATGCTCAACAGGTGAGGAAGCATATTCTCTTGCCATGTTAATTGACTATTTTTATCCGGAATTTAAGTCGCAATTCGAAATATCTGCTTGTGATATCTCCGTTAATGCAATTGATGATGCCAAGGTCGGTATTTACGATAAATTTTCATTTAAAAAGGACAGTTGCATAACCAATTATCAGTCGTTGTACTTTTTTCAAAGGGGTAATCTGTTTCATATAAAAGGCTATATTAAGAAAATGGTAACCTTTAAGAATTGTAATTTAATGGATATAAAAAAATCGAAGTTAAATGATTTTTACAACATTATTATATGTAAAAATGTTCTTACATATATGACGGAAGAAGCATCGAATATGGTAGTCAGTAATATTCACAGGTTATTGAAGAATGACGGAATATTTTTTACGGGGTATACGGATACACTGTACATTGAAAAGAATTTGTTTGAAAAAATATATTCGGAAGAGGGGTATTACTTCAAAAAGCAGTTAAAGACGGACAGTGATATCGAACAAATATATGAGAAGATTTTACCCGGCAAGAATAAAGGGGAGAGCGGGAATTATATCGGCATGGATGACATTATACACAATTACAGAAAAAAGGAGTACAGCACGGTTTTGAGCATGATAAGATACTCATACAAGGATGCTCCGGAAAAGGACAGAAAGATAATGAATTTACTGTTCGCCTTTATAATGTTCAATATAGGGAAATACGGATATGCACTTGAAACGCTGAAAAACAATCTGGATAAATATTCGGATAATGAATATATATGGATTATGTATACATACGGACATTTTAACCTCTTGCTCGGTGATATTGAAAAAGCCGGAGAAATATTTGACAGGGTTTTAAAAGAGAGAAAAAGGTTTATTCCGGCGCTTGTGGACAGGGCAAACATATTATTTAATATGGGTGAATATGAGAAATCAAAAGAGTTGTTTTTGAAAATAACGGATGTTATGGATAATTATAAGGAGAACAGGTTATTCATAGAATTGATGCCTGAATTGAGTAAAAAACTGATAGGCGAAATCGTTAAGGAAAAACTTTCTTTTTTACAGCAGTTAATAGGATAGCTGTTATTTAAAAATATTGGCTTATAGATATGGTTTTTCCCATTAAGGGTATAAGTTATAATAGTATCATATTTTTTATTTAAATCTTGACATATGTAATTAAAAATATATAATAGGGCAAGAAAAGGAGTTGTTATGAATATTTTGGTCATAAATAGCGGAAGTTCTTCAATTAAGTATCAATATTTCAAAGCCGGAGAGAAAACTCCCGTTGTAAGAGGTATCATTGAAAGAGTGGGAATGGAAGGAGCGACCCTTTCCCATACGAAAAGAGGTCTTGACAAACTTAAGAAGGTTCTCCCCATAGAGGACCATAAAAAGGGAATCGAGGTGATATTGGGAATTTTGGGGGACGAGAAATACGGAGCTCTGAAGAATCTCGATGAGATAAAAGCGGTAGGACACAGAGTCGTACACGGCGGAGAAGCCTTTTCAGGTTCCGTTCTCATCGACGAGGATGTTATTAAAGCCCTGGAGGATTGCACCGATTTGGCACCGTTGCACAATCCGCCCAATCTACTCGGTATTAATGCCATGAGGGAATTACTGCCCGGTGTCCCGAATGTAGCTGTTTTTGATACGGCTTTTCATTCGACATTGCCGAAACACGCATACATTTACGGTATCCCTTATAAGTATTATGAAAAGTATAAGATCAGAAGATACGGTTTTCACGGGACAAGCCATGATTACGTCTCCACGGAAGGAGCCAAGATGCTGGGGACTACAAGGGACAAGTTAAAAATTATTACCTGTCACTTGGGAAACGGCTCCAGTATAGCTGCGGTGGACAGGGGAAAGAGTGTGGATACTTCTCTGGGGTTCGGTACCATGTGCGGTATTCCCATGGGTACGAGAGCCGGTGATATTGATCCCGCCATAGTGCCTTTTTTGATGGAAAAGGAAGGATTCAGTGCAACGGAGATGAGGGATCTTCTATACAAAAAAAGCGGTTTGTTGGGAATATCGGAGATTTCGAGTGATATGAGAGACATTGAAGAAAAAGCCATGGAAGGTAATGAAAAGGCAACTTTGTCCTTAAAAATATACGCCTATTACGTAAAAAAATATATAGGAATGTATGCAGCTGTTATGAACGGTGTTGATCTCATAATATTCACGGCAGGAGTAGGGGAAAACGGCTGGGAAATGAGAGAAATGATACTTTCCGACATGGAATTTCTCGGTGTTAAACTTGACAGATCAAAGAATAGATTTAAAGGAGAGCAAAAAATTATTTCAACTGAAGATTCTGCCGTAAAGGTAGCCGTGGTTCCCACCAATGAAGAATTGATGATAGCGCGTGATACCGAAAGAATAGTTAAGAGCCGGAGGAGAGATAATGAGCAATAAGGAATCGATAAAAAAAGAAGCGGAAAAGTGGGAAAAAGAAACACTTACCCCTTTTTTGGCAAAGGCTCCCGAGAGAGAAAACTTAAAAGATTCAAGTGGCGAGGATGTAAACAGATTATACACACCACTTGATTATGAAGAAAATTATAATGAAAAATTGAATTTTCCCGGACAATTCCCGTTTACCAGGGGAGTGTACCCCACAATGTATCGGGGAAGATTCTGGACAATGAGACAGTATGCGGGATTCGGAACAGCCGAAGAATCAAATGAGCGGTACAAGTATCTTCTTAAACAGGGACAGACCGGATTATCGGTGGCATTTGATTTACCCACGCAAATAGGTTACGATTCGGATGACCCGGTTAGTGAAGGTGAAGTCGGTAAAGTAGGTGTTGCAATAGACACTCTGGATGATATGGAGATCTTGTTCAAGGACATTCCTTTGGATAAAGTATCAACATCCATGACAATAAATGCGACTGCATCCGTGCTTCTTGCCATGTATATTGCCGTTGCGGAAAAACAGGGGGTAACGGCGGACAAAATTCGCGGGACTATTCAAAATGATATTTTAAAGGAATATATCGCAAGAGGAACGTATGTTTTTCCCCCGAAACCTTCCATGAGATTGATAACGAACATATTTGAATTTTGCTCGCAAAATGTCCCTAAATGGAACACCATATCCATATCGGGATATCATATCCGTGAAGCGGGTTCATCGGCTGCTCAGGAAGTCGCTTTTACTCTGGCTGACGGTATCGAGTACTGTAAAGCCGCAGTGGATACAGGTCTCGACATAGATGTTTTTGCCGGCAGATTATCTTTCTTCTTTAACGCTCACAATGATCTTCTTGAGGAGGTGGCAAAATTCAGAGCGGCAAGGAGGATGTGGGCAAAGATCATGAAAGAGAAATTCGGGGCAAAGAAAGCAAAATCCATGATGCTCAGGTTCCATACACAAACGGCCGGTTCTACGCTTACAGCACAGCAACCGGATAACAATATTGTTCGTGTTGCCATACAAACACTGGCAGCAGTTCTCGGAGGAACTCAGAGTCTTCATACCAATTCAAGGGATGAGGCTCTGGCTTTACCAACGGAAGATTCCGTGAGGATTGCGCTCAGAACACAGCAGATCGTTGCTTACGAGTCGGGGGTCACCAAAACCATAGATCCTCTCGCAGGTTCCTATTACATAGAAGCTCTTACGGATAAGATAGAAAAAGAGGCTTTTGAATATATCGATAAAATCGAGAAAATGGGCGGAATGGTTGCAGCCATTGAAGGCGGTTTTGTACAGAAAGAGATACAGGACAGTGCATACAAATATCAGATGGAGATAGAAAAGGGTGACAGAATAATTGTAGGCGTTAACAAATTCCAGATGGAAGAGCCCCCCGTGGAAGGATTGCTAAAGGTAGATATGTCCATACAGAATAAGCAGGTTGAAAAATTGAAGAAGATAAAAGAGAGTCGCGATAATGTAAAAGTTAAATCGGTATTGAAGAAATTGGAAGAAGAGGCAAAAGGTAATACAAACCTAATGCCTACGATTCTTGAAGCTGTTAAGGTATATGCATCAATAGGAGAAATTACAAATACATTGAGAGGAGTGTTCGGCGAGTATAAGGAGCATATTGTCCTATAAGGAGTTTTTATGAAAAAAAAGATAAGAATTTTAATAGCAAAACCGGGACTTGACGGGCATGACAGAGGGGCAAAGTTTATTGCAAGGGCTCTGCGTGATGCCGGGATGGAAGTTATTTACACGGGGATAAGACAGACGCCGGAATCCATAGCCGATACGGCAATTCAGGAAGATGTCGATTTTGTCGGATTGTCGTTACTTTCTGGAGCTCACAATGTTTTGTTTCCCAAAGTTGTCGAGGAGCTGAGGGAAAAAGGTGCCGAAGACATAGTTGTTTTCGGGGGAGGCGTTATACCGGAAGATGATATTCCTTTCTTAAAGAAGAAGGGAGTCCAAGCTGTTTTTACTCCCGGCACAAGTATCAAAGATGTCGTGGATTTTATAAACAAGAAAATGAATGAAAAAAATTAGTGAAATTTCAGAAAAAATTATTCAGGGTGACATCAGAGCCATAGCAAGGGGGATATCGTTAGTTGAGAACGGCGGAGAGGAAGGAGAGGAGCTGCTAAAAAATCTCTATGTGGAGGGGCGCTCTTATATATTGGGGATTACAGGTCCTCCGGGTGCGGGAAAGAGTTCATTAATCAATTTACTCATAGATAAATTCAAAGAACATTTTAATAAAGTCGCCGTTCTTGCCATTGATCCCAGTTCCCCTTTTACCGGAGGAGCCATACTGGGGGACAGAATACGAATGCAAACCCATACGGGGGATCCCAATGTTTATATAAGAAGTATGGCGTCCAGAGGCCACCTCGGAGGAATTGCGGGAGCAACGAAAGATGCCATTAAGGTCGTTTCCGCAGGTGGGTATGATTTGGTCATTGTCGAAACAGTGGGTGTAGGCCAGAGTGAAATTGATGTGGTAAAACTGGCAGATACAACGGTGCTTGTTCTTGTTCCGGGGCTGGGAGACGAAATTCAGGCTATGAAATCGGGAATCATGGAAATCGGCGATCTGTTTGTAATTAATAAATCGGATAAACCGGAATCCGAGAAACTTGCAACAACCGTTAGATGGATAGTTGACGAGCATTATAAAGATTCCGAGTATAAACCGCCGATTATCCCAACATCGGTATACAAAAATGAGGGAATCGGCGATGCTGTGAGAGACATAATTAAGCATAAGGAATATATTTACAGAACGGGGATTCATACGAACAAGATTAAGTTGAGGATAAAGGACGATATTAACAGCCTTTTGGAGAGAAAATTAAACGATTTTATTCAGAAACACATAAAGTATCCCGAAAAGATAGAAAAGTGGGTGGAACAGGTTTACAGAGGTGAATCCACACCTTTTGAAATAATAAAAAGTATACATGAAAATTTAATAATAGATGTTAAGGAGGAGATATGATAAAGAAAATAGATCATATAGGTATAGCAGTTGACAATTTGGAGAGCAGTATGGAAACATTCAGGGATATACTCGGTTTGGAACTGGTGGAAGTTGAGGAAGTTCCCGATCAGAATGTTAAAGTTGCAAAGTTCAGAGTGGGTGATATTGATATTGAACTTCTTCAGGCAACTTCCGAGGACAGTTCAATTGCAAAGTATATTGCGAAAAAAGGACCGGGAATACACCATATTGCTTACAATGTTGATGATGTTAAAGAGACGATAAATGAACTTGAAGGGAAAGGGGTGGTAATGATAGATAAGGAACCGAGACAAGGTGCAGGCGGTAAAAAAATAGCGTTCATTCATCCCAAATCAACCTCAAAAATACTAACGGAACTCTGTGAGGATTAGATATGAGTTTGGAAGAAAAGATTTTAAGTCTAAAAAAACTGAAAGAGGAAGCCAGGCTTGGCGGCGGGGAAAAAAGAATAGCCAGTCAGCACGAAAAGGGGAAATACACAGCAAGGGAAAGGATAGAGAAATTGCTTGACCCCGGAAGTTTTGAAGAGCTAGATATGTTTGTGGAACATCAGAGTACAAATTTCGGTATTGATAAGTCACACTATCCAGGAGACGGCGTTGTTGTGGGATACGGGACAATTGACGGCAGATTGGTTTATATATTTTCTCATGATTTTACAGTATTCGGCGGTTCTCTTTCCAGGACATTTGCAAACAAAGTTTTAAAAGTCATGGATCTTGCGGCGAAAGTCGGAGCGCCGGTTATCGGGATAAACGATTCGGGTGGTGCGAGAATTCAGGAAGGTGTGGATTCACTAGCAGGTTACGGGGACATATTCCTGAAAAACGTTCTTTATTCGGGTGTAATACCGCAAATTTCGGCAATCACGGGACCATGTGCCGGTGGCGCCGTTTATTCACCTGCAATTACCGATTTTGTTTTTATGGTTAGAAATACCAGTTACATGTTTGTTACGGGACCGAAGGTTGTTAAAACGGTCACCAATGAGGATGTGTCCACGGAAGATCTCGGAGGTTGTCTCGTTCATAACACAAAAAGCGGAGTATCTCATTTTTCATGTAACAACGAAGATGAATTAATCGAGAGAATAAAAAAACTTTTGAGTTATATCCCGCAGAATAATATGGAACTGCCACCGAGGATACCCAATAATGATCCGATAAACAGACAATGTTTTAATTTAAACAGCATTGTACCCGATACCCCAAATAAACCCTATGATGTTAAGGAAATAATAAGAGAAATTGTTGATGAGGGAGATTTTTTCGAAGTTCAAGAGCTGTTTGCCACTAATATCGTTGTAGGATTTGCAAGATTTAACGGTAACAGCGTGGGAATCATAGCAAACCAGCCGAAACATCTTGCAGGTGTGCTGGATATAAATGCATCTACCAAGGCGGCTCGTTTTGTCCGTTTTTGCGATTCTTTTAACATTCCCATCGTTACGCTTGAAGACGTTCCCGGTTTTTTACCTGGTACAAAACAGGAACACGGAGGAATCATAAGACACGGCGCCAAGTTATTGTTCGCCTATGCCGAAGCCACAGTTCCCAAAATTACTATAATAATGCGAAAAGCCTACGGCGGTGCTTATGACGTTATGAGTTCAAAGCATTTGAGAGGAGATATTAATTATGCCTGGCCATCGGCTGAGATAGCCGTTATGGGACCTAAAGGAGCTGTAGAGATTATATTCAGAAAAGAGCTTTTACATTCCGATAATGTTGAAGAGGAACTTATGAAATACGAGAAAGAGTATCGTGACAAATTTGCAAATCCCTATGTCGCGGCGAAGAAGGGATATATTGATGATATTATTGAACCTCAAAACACACGTTATAAAATAATAATGGCTCTTGAAATGTTGAAAAATAAAAAGGAAAAATTGCCGTACAAAAAACATGGCAATATACCTTTATAGAGGAGTATTTATGATTGGAATTTCATATATGCTGATCCAGTTTACGGAATTGAGAGGTATGAATGACATCCTTTTATTTTCTGTTTACGGTGTGGTTTTTGTCCTTTCCGGGCTTCTGCTCTTGTCCATTACATTGCTTTTATTCAAATTAATTAACAAGAGGGAAATGAGAAAACTGGAAACAGAAAAGGAAACCGAAAAAGAAAACGTTAAAGCGGAAGAGCTTAAGGAGTTTGACGATGATATAGTCACGGCAATTATTACCGCTATAGCTATTGAAGAAAAACTTTATCATGAAGATACTCTATCCGAGCTTACCCTACGCTACAAGGGGCAAAACCCGAGCGGTTGGCAAATGTCGGATTTAGTGAATAACGGGAGTTAGTATGGCACAGTACATTATTACGATTAACGGAAAAGATTACAAAGTCGATGTAAAGAGCATAGAAGGAACCCTTGCCGTTATAGAGGTGAACGGTAAGACGGTGACCGTAAATATCAAGGATCTCGGTAAAAAAGAAATGGTTAAAAGACCTAAGTTTAACAGCTCATTGTGTTGTGTGGATGAGATTGTACCCGTTACAAACAAGCCCATTACAATTAAATCATCATTGCCGGGTGTTATACTGAAAGTACTTGTAAGAGAGGGAGACAAGGTAAAGAGTGGGCAGGATGTTATTGTTATGGAAGCCATGAAAATGGAAAATCAGATACAGGCAAGTATAAGCGGGACGGTTAAAAAAGTATTTGTCAGGGAAGGGGATACCATAGAACAAGATGTACCCCTTGTTGAAATTGAGCCTTAAGGAGAAGGTATGAATACGTTTATGCTTTTCTTGCAGAACACGGGTTTTTATAATATAAGTATCAAAACGGGAATAATGCTCATTATCGGCATTGTATTTATATATCTTGCCATAAAAAAAGAATACGAACCATTGCTTTTGCTGCCCATAGGTTTCGGCATTCTTATAGGTAATATACCGATTCCGCCGTCGGCAACGGTTGGTGTGTATAAAACCGGTTCCGTAATGAATATACTTTACTGGGGGGTTAAAACCGGGCTTTATCCGCCGCTTATATTTTTGGGAATAGGAGCCCTTACCGATTTCTCCACATTAATTTCAAATCCGAAAACAATTATTCTCGGGGGAGCCGCGCAGATAGGTGTCTTTGCAACTTTTATAACGGCTATACTGTTGGGATTCAGTCAACCTGCATCTGCGGCAATTGGTTTAATCGGGGGAGCAGACGGTCCCACATCAATTTACATTGCCACAAAACTGGCGCCCAAATTACTGGGACCTATTGCAATTGCGGCATACTCTTATATGGCACTTGTTCCGGTAATTCAACCCCCAATTATGAAATTACTTACGTCGAAAAAAGAACGTCTGATCAGAATGAAAGCGCCACGCCCTGTTTCAAAAAAGGAAAAAATAATTTTCCCCATTGTGGCTTTTCTTATCAGTGCATTTATAGCTCCCGCGGCATTACCTCTTTTGGGAATGTTGTTTCTCGGTAACATATTTAAAGAGAGCGGTGTTACAGACAGATTGGCTAAAACGGCAGGCAATTCATTGATAAATATTTTTACAATATTGATAGGGGTATGTGTAGGGGCAAGTACGCAGGGAG
>WFRF01000191.1 GCA_015486655.1 Caldifarciminota bacterium
GCATTTACCGTAACGCTGTCAATGCTTATAACCTCCACATGTGACGTGTCCGTATCCCAGGAATCACCTACCTCAATTGATAGAGGAGCCATATATTTCCCCGTCGTTTGTCCGAGGCTGTCATATTTGAAATATGCACTGTCTCCTTTCTCAATATAAAATATGCTGTTTCCCATAATGGCAAAATTGTAAAGCGAATCCGTCGCTCCTACCTTCATCTCATATGCTTTCTGCCCGTTGTCAAGAGTTACTTGATCTATAACCTCATTGCGCATGTGTATTACGGTATCTTTAACCACCGAGTCCCCTACGATTGTCTCATTCGTCATTTTCAGATTCCAAAAGTTTCCTTTTGCGAGGGGATAAAAGTCTTCACTTTTACTGCTGTTAAACAGTGAACACCCCGTTAGAAGCACAAAAGCGGAAATTGCGATAATTAATGACATACGTTTCATGTGCCACCTCCTTTTAAATCAATTCTTCCACCGGAAGGACAAATAATTTCAACCCTTCCGAAATATAATTTTCTTTAACAGGGGCTAAAGCCGATTTTACCTTGGCTACAACATCATCATTGACAATAGTTATCATCATTTTATTTGTGGCGGGCCATATGTTATCCCCCAAATGAGGGACCGAATTATTACCCTTTCCTGTAATTTTATCCAACAGGGAATACTTTTCGACTATACCCGATAATGCATTGTGTACAACATCTTCAATTGCCGAATTGTATATGATCATTATACATTTCATAATTCTTTTCTCCTCTTTATACGACTTTCAACTATAGAATAAACAACCGGAACAATAACGAGCGTTATCATTGTTGCTACCAGCAATCCGCCTATAACCGATACCCCCAAAGGAACCCATGTTTCCGAGCCTTCCCCTCTTGACATTGCAAGCGGTAAAAGACCGAATATTGTCGTGGTGGCAGTCATAAGAACGGGTCTCAATCTTCTTCTGCCCGCGTTTAAAATCGCTTCGTAGAGTTCCTGTCCTCTTGCCCTCAAAATGTTCGTGTAGTCAAGTAAAACTATTGCATTGTTAACCACAATGCCCACAAGCATCAACAGCCCAACATACGCCATAAGGCTGAAGCTGTTTCCCGTTATAAACAGAGCCCAAATAACACCGGTAAGTGCAAACGGTATGGAAAACATGATGACAAAGGGATCCACAAAGGATTCGAACTGAGCCGCCATAACGAGATATACAAGCAGTATGCCGATTAAAACGGCAAATAACATCTGCTTAAAGGAATCCCTCTGTTCCTTTATGTTTCCTCCGATATTAATATAATCGATCTCAGGCGGTTTGGGATTATCCTTTAGGATTTTTTCTATTTCCTTGCTTACCCCTCCAAGGTCCCTTCCGCTATACCCGGCTTCAACCTTAACGACTCTTATTTGATCTTTGTGTTCAATGCTTACCGGTCCTACTCTGCGCTCTATTGTGGCAATTGCCCCTAAAGGAACCATATTGCCCATCGCGGTCATAACAGGTATTTTTCTCAAATCAGACTCGTTATTAATTGTTCCGTCTTTAAATTCCATTACAATATCGTACTCTTTACCATTTTTTCTGTATATGGATATCTTGTTCCCCTCCATGGCGGAATACAGAACATCCGATAATCCGTAAATGGAAACCCCTTTGGAAAGGGCTTTATCTCTGTTTACTTTCACCCACAATTCCGGTCGTCCTTCTTCCCTGGAGAGTGAAATATCCTTCAATCCCTTTATCATTTTTAATTTTCTCTTTATAAGTTCCGCATATTTTTGAGTTGCTTTCATATCATACCCGTATATCTCCACTGACACAGGATTGCCGTTCAAAAATGAAGACTCCATACCTCCTGTGTTCACCGATACGCTATACACCTCGGGTATCTTTTTGACATATTTCCTAAAGACATTCGCAATTTCAACATCACTCCTCTTTCTCTGCATTTTGGGTTTGAGCTTAATCATGGCAGAAATTATATTATCTCCTTGTTCTCCACCGAATATAGCTGAAAGATTAGATTCGCTCTGTCCCAGCATTAAACGGTAAGCTTTAACCTCCGGGAAATCCTTGTCCAATATTGACATAATGATATTGCTTATCCGTTTTGTCTCCTTGATATTCGTACCAATGGGCAATTTAATCGTGGCTCTTACTATTGATTCGTCGGAACGCGGTATAAAATCGGAACCGACGAATTTCAGCAAACCAAGGGTCAATGCAAAAACAACAGTTAATGTTATGAGAACGCTTGCCTTGTGTTTCAGCGCCCATCCGAGAAATGACCTATAACTGTTTTCAATCTTATTAAAGGTCCTTAAGGTAAAAACCTTGTCCTCATTTAACTCTCTCCGCTTTTTAAGTATTATTGAAGAGAGCATAGGAGTCAGGGTAAGTGATGCAAACAAACTACCCGCCAAAACAATGGATATAGTAATTGCAAGTTGTTTAAACAATACCGACGCAAATCCCTGGATAAAAAAGATTGGGATAAATATGGCGATGGTCGTAAGTGTAGAAGCGGTAATGGCTCCTCCCACCTCTGTTGCACCGAAAATACTTGATTCTCTTCTTGTCTGTTTTTCTTCATCCCTATGTCGGAATATGTTTTCCAGTACCACTATAGAGTTATCAACCACCATACCCAACGCTATGGATAGAGAAGACAAGCTGATTATATTAATTGTATTATGTGAGAAGTATAGGTAAACAAACGCAATTATAAGCGAAAACGGGATAGTAAGCGCAATAACAAAACTCCCCCTAAGGTTCCACAGAAACAGGAAAACGACAATTACAACAAATATGAATCCCCACAATATCGTGCTGAAAAGATTCTTAATGGATGCTTTTATAAATCTGCTTCCGTCCATAACGGTAATTATTTCCGTTCCTTTTGGCAAAAGTTTTTGTAATTTTTTCAATTCCTTTCGAACACCTGCGGCAACTTTAACGGTATTGGCTCCCGATTGTTTTTGTATGAGAAGCGTTATCCCCTCCTTTCCGCTTACTATATTAATTTCCCTTTCTTTTCCAGGAGAAAAAGTGACGTCCGCTATATCCTTCAGCATTATGGGATTTCCCATCTTCGTATAACCTACAATAATATGCTTTATCTCTTCGATATTCTTAACTTCTCCCGGTACTCTGATAGAATATTTTCTCTTACCTATATCGATGTTTCCGGCAGGCATAGTAAGATTATTGGCGGAAATCATCCTTTTAATTTGAGACAAAGAGATATTGTATTGAACAATTTTCGAGGGAATAATGTCTATATTTACCTTGTTTCTTTTTCCTCCCATTATCATTGCGGCACCTACACCGGGAACCTCTTTCAATCTGTCCAATATGTATTTGTCTACAAGGTCATACATCTTATTGGGTGGGAGATTACTCTTGATATTAAGCACCATTACAGGCATCATGGAAGCATCAAACTTTAGCACCAGCGGTTTTTTAGCCTCATCAGGCAAATGCCCCTCGGCAAGCCCTATCTTATCACGAATGTCACTTGTTGCTACGTCAAGATTGCTACCCCATTCAAATGATGCGGTAACAAGCGATATATTCTCCATGGATTTCGATTCGACTTTATCTATATTCGGAACTGTAGCAATTTCATTTTCAATGGGTTTTGTGACCTGTTCTTCTATATCTGCCGGGGATGCTCCGGGGTAAACGGTCATAACGGTAACTACGGGCAAATCGATATTGGGATAAAAATCTATCGGCAACCCCTTATATGAAATAATACCGAGAATAA
>WFRF01000192.1 GCA_015486655.1 Caldifarciminota bacterium
CCCGGAAAAAGTGACAGAAGTTACGGTATTTACGTTGCTAAATTAGCGGGAATACCGGAGAAAGTTATCTCAAGAAGCAACGAAATACTTGAGATGCTTGAAGAAGAGGGAAAAATCACATTTAAAAAACTCGAAAGTAATAAGGAAAAAACCTATCAACTTGAACTGTTCGACAAACGTTCCCGTGTAATTGCAGAGATAAAATCAATAGACATAAATTCTATGACACCCATTGAAGCCATGAATTTTCTAAACAAATTGATTAAGGAAATCGAAGATATTACCTGAGCTGATTATCTTTATAAAAAAGTTGTGTTGAAATTTCCGAAAATAAAATAGAATAAATCAGGACAAATACATACAGAATCAGCAAAAACGGGTATAGTGCGGGAATAGCCACGGATATTGATACAAAACCGAGTGCTATAAGCATTAGAAACAAAGAAATAGTAAATATTACTAATGTGAAAAGTAAATATTTGATAAATGCTTTCGGTGATTTAAAAATGGTAATCATTTTTTTTACGGCATCATGGAATTTACAATTGTCTACAATAACGATAGCCGGTAAAAAATAATATATAAATAAACTTATGATATATATAAAAAGATAAACAGCTGCAACAATAGTGAACAAAATAATTTCGAGAAAATATCTCAAAACGGGTACTATACCTGTAAATACTTTAGCCAAATAAACAGTTAGTGTATTTAAAGCATAATTGAATAAAAAAACAGCAAAAAACAGTACGATAAGTGCTATGGCAATTTGAAAAAATCTTTTTAGAAATATATTACCCACTACTGCATAGAATTTTAAACTGAACTTTTGTTTTTCATCAAAAGCAGTACTTAACAGCGTAACTCTGTTAGCGGCATCAATGAACAAATATATTGATATCAACAATGTTATTGCAAGGGCAACGGCAATAATAAATTTAACAACACCTGCATTACCCATGTTGTTTAAATTATCCCTCATAATGCCAATGACATCATAAGGGTTTGCCTGAAGCGAATCCCTGTATATTCCTGTTAACAAGGGGGTTAGTGTTATGTTAAGCACAACCGATACAATTAAAAAATACAGGTAATAAATCATACTAAGGGGGAACAATTTCAACATGGAAACTCTAAAAGATTTTGATATATAGTATCGTATATTCATTAATTTTTGTTTTTCTTTTTAGGAAATACAAATAGTTTGTGATCTAATTTCCCGTCTGTTTTCTGCTTTGAAAAAGAAAATTTAAGGACCTGCTCCTTAGTGTAAATATCTATGAATCTCAGGGGGAGGTTTCCGTTCACAATTATGCTGTCGAGCGGAATAAGAGAATCATTCGGGGTTAAAATGAGCGTATCATTTTTTTTCTTAGTTTTAAACATATTTTTTTTATTGAACAGTATATTAGAAGGCATTAACCACGCATTTTCATTACTCAACTCCGAGTAAGTGATCTGTTTTGACTTTTTAATCAGAATCATTGCAGAATCTCCCCTTACTATCATTACCTGCTTCTCAGGGAAATTAACATCCATCCTGAGAAAAGACGGTTTCTTTATATATATATTACCTTTTATCTCTGCAACTTGAGTGGAATCCGAATCAAGAATCGTTTCGGAAAACTCAGAGCTAAATGTGTTAAATTCAAATACATTTGCAGAAATTAAAACGGGCAACAGATAAATCAAAATCAATATTTTTTTCATGTTGATATACTACACTAATCGATTTTTTATGTCAAGCATCTTATTTCTCTATTTCTCTTCGGAATATTCCTTAATTTTATACTGAAGGGCTCTCAGGCTGATTCCCAATTTCTCCGCCGTCATTTTTCTGTTTCCGTTAAATATTTCAAGTGTCCTTAAAATTGCTTCTTTTTCTATCTCTTTAAGGGATTTAACCGGTATGTTGAAAACGTTGGACTTCGATCTCTGTATTTCCAAGGGAAGGTCTTTAATTCTTATATATTTATCCTTGGAGGCAAGAAGCGCAGAAGAAACGGCATTTTTTAATTCATCATAATTGCCGCTCCAATCATAGTTCTTCATAATTTGCATTGCCTTTTTTGTAAAACTTTTTTTGGCAAATGATACCTTACTTAAATAGTCTTCTATGAAAGCCACTATGTCTTCTCTTCTCTCTCTAAGCGGCGGGAAGTAAATAATGTTACTCTTTAAGAAAAAATACAATTCATCGGAAAATTTATCTTCTTTAACCTCATCATCGAGATGTTTCGTAGCAGTAAAAATATACCTTGCATTAATCTTCTTTTTAATATTGCCGCTTAATTTTATCTCGGCTCCGTTTTTTACTATATTCAATACCTCTTTTTGCATCTGAGAGGGCATTTTTTCAATATATTTGAATACTACTGTTCCGCCGTCTCCCTCAATCAGAGAATTTGCATCCTCTCTCTTTTCAAACAGCTGCTTTCTGAAATTTTCATTTGTCAATTTTTGACAGTCAATTTCTATAAAAGGAGCATCTTTTCTTTCGGAACTGTTATGAATCGTTCTTGCGGAAAGATTTTTACCTACCCCTTTTTCACCTACTAACAGCAAGGGTAAAGAATTGTTTGCATAGTATTTTAATTTTTCAAGTATCCTGTAACTAATGGGTGATTTGACAACTATATCCTCTATAGTTATTTGCCTGTCTCTTGCCTGAGAACCGAGAAATCTTTTATTAATTATCTCTTTCAATTTCAAATTTTCCACTAAAAGTCCCAACCACTTTATTATGACTTCGACAAATTCAAGGGATGTTCGATCAAACTGTCTATGCGACGTCTTCGTATCAAAGTATACTATACCGTGTAGTTCGTTATTTCTAAAAACAGGTACTCCAATTAAGGAATATATATCATATATTTCAACGCTGGAGTTTTTTTCGTTAAACCCCTCAATCTGTATGTTATTTTTCAATATATATTCACCTTTTTTTTCTATTTCATCAATTGTCCTTCTGATTATACTGTTCTTCTTTTCAATTTCCTCATCATTCACATTTATACTGTGGAATATATTGAACTCTCCGGATTGCCCTTTTATAAGCATTATCCCTCTCTGAGCAGAGATGCTTTTAAAGATTGCTTCAAAACTTTTTTTTATTATATTATTAATCTCATCGTCAATAAGAATTATTTGGCAAATCTTATAAAAATCTTTAATATATTTTTCGGGTAACATCTTATTCTCCTGTTAAATTAAGCTTTTTAAATTTGACGGCTTTTGGCCCCATATACTCCCCTCTTAAAACTTTCTCTTTGGATAAGTATATATTCTTAAATGACTCTCCGATACTACCTGAAACGGAGCCGCCTTTAATAGGTGTAATACCGTTTTTAGAGAATTCATAACCGTGTCTGATCTCTCCTCCGAATGTACCTGATATTGGATCCGGCATAAATGAAGAAAATGACATTATATAATATACCACATCCTCCCCTTCCGTAAATTCATCCATACTCATATTCCCGGAGTTTATCTCTACATTACCAAAAGATCCGGTGTGATCTTCTTTGTTGTATTGAGCATATCTTACATCATTCCACCTTTTTTTAAACAAACCGTTTTCAATCACGGTAAAATCCTGCATAGGGGCTCCGTCTTCATCAAATTTCGCCGTTTTTAAACCGTTTTTTACACTGGAATTAGATTTCATGGTTATTTTATCCCCTTCCGCCGCCTCTATTATTTCTTCATTGAGTTTGAGCATTGACTGTTTTTGAAAGTTGGCTCTTCCGCTTGTCTGAAAAACGAGCGGGGAGAACAAATCTTCCAGAGGTTCTTCCATTAAAACAACCGGATAAATACCACTCTTCGGTAACCTGGCATTTAAGGAATCCGTTGCATATTTTGCTGACTTTTTAATCTCGGCTTCGAAATCGAGCATTTCGGGAAATACAACCTTTCTATAATTGTGGCATTCCATATCCTTTGCATCATTTCCCGAAAGAACCACATAATCAATTTCAAATGAGGTTCTTTTATCAGTTTCATTTACCCCTTTACTGTTAACATACTCTATATCTCTCATTGTTGCAAATAATTCCAGGCTGCTGTATCTAGCGGGTTTAATTTGCGCTTCCATAGCTTTATACCTGTCGAAAAACTCAAAAAGTAAACCTCTGCGGTCTTTTACAATTTTATCGGAAACACTGCTCTTGTCGTAATAATAATCGCCTCCGGCATATATTTCCCAGGGTATATTATTGGAATATTTTGCAATTTCAACAGCCGCTTCAACTCTGGCATCGATATTTTTCTCATTATGCTGTAATGTAATCAAAGATAATCCCAGTTGTCTTTCCCCGTTTATTTCATGTAGGTTGTACACTTTAACCGTATAGGAAACGGTAGAAACATCTCTCAATTGTTCAATATAGTTTTTTATTAAAAACAATTGGTTTGATTTACTTTCAACTGTCTTTATCTCCCATGCGTATACATCTTTATTTTTATTGAGTGCTTCTTTTATTTTATTTATCATAATAACTCCTTATCCCAATCTCGTTTTGAACTTTATATGGGGGCCGCCCGAGGAAACCTTTACCCATTCTTTATGCCCCTTTCCGCAGTATCCTAAACCGCTTATTTCAAGATCATTACCAACCATGGATATTGATTTAAGGAGATCCGGAACATACCCCGTTATAAAAATAGGTGAATAGATTTTCCCCGTTAAAGCACCATTCTTGATCTCCTCCCCGATTAAACATTCAATCTGAATCCCCCAATTTTTCGGGTCTTCCATACCGCTGCCGCCTTTTATGAGATAAATCCCGTTATCAACAGAAGCTATCATCTCGTCCTTGCCGGACTCTCCGGGGGCAAAGAAAGTGTTTGTCATTCTTGCATACGATTTTCTCTTGTAGGATTCCCTTCTGCCGTTTGATGTTCTTTCGGCATTTAATCTCATGGCGGCGTTAAGATCCGTCATGCCTTTAACAAGAATCCCTTTATCTATAATTTTTGTTTTGGTTGCGGGCATTCCCTCGTCATCAAAATAAAAACTACCGGATTCTCCGGGTTCCAGAGCCGAATCATACATTGTAACAAGAGGGCTGGCAATCTGTTTACCGATATAACTGGCACCCATCGCCCTCTCTTTCAAAAACATATCCATCTCCATTCCATGCCCGAATGCTTCGTGCGCAATTAATCCCGCAACCTCCGGTGAAGCTACTATATCATAAAATCCCGATTCAATTTTATTTGCGCTTAACAGCTTCATTGCATCCTTTACAGTTTTTTCGATAATCTCCTCGGGTATATCAACATGCTCATACCCGCCCTGTTTTGATATACCGTCGTAATTGTATTTTACAGATTTTCCGTCACTTACTATGATTTGAATAACCCTATCCAACCGCGTTATGTCTTGTGTCAAGAAATTGTTGGCGGAAATAAATGCCTTGAAAATAAAATTTTCCTTGTATACATTTATTACGTTTTTTATTCTTTCATCCTTTCCTGCAATATAATCGTTCTGCGACCTGATCTTGGCAATTTTATCCTCTAATTTTATCGAGTCAAGAGGGATCTTCTGTTCGGTTTTAAAATGTTTTTCCCCTAAAACCTCTTCGGGTACACGATGTTTCATATTAAATATAGGAACATCGGATAAAATTTTATCAACAATGCTTACAATATTCTCTTTATCAATATTAGAAAAAGAATACTCGACAAAATATTTACCGTTATAAACGGAAAAAACCCCTCCGAAAACGGAAGGATGTTCACTTATGTGTTCTTGTCTTCCCTGCTTGATAACATCAAGTCCGGTTTCATTTTCGAATAAAAAATAACTGTAATAGAACTTTTTATTTAACCGTTCAATCTGTTCTTTGATAATCGGATAAATACCTTTGATAAATTCCAATTTATTCATTATGACTCCTTCCTTTGTTTTAATTATAATATCAGAATTAAGAAAATAAGTCAAATAATTTATGAAATTTTTGCATCTTTAATCAAAACCCTTATCTCATAAGCTTATTTATTTGCATTATTTAACTTCTGTCAATAACTCAAATTAAAAAAGCAAGAATAAATAAGGATAACATTATGAATTCCCCTATATAGGTGGGTGGCTATAGCGACGGGGTGTTCTGAAATAAGTAAGAAGTGGGAACTAGGAACTAAGAAGTTAAATCGGAAGTGATTATCCTATTTCTTTATTTCTTACTTCTTAGTTCTCACTTGAGGCAAAGCCTCGTTATTTTTCACTTTTTATTATTACTTCTCAAATCCCTCTCCGTATTGTCTTATTGACGAATTAGGGAGGAGAGAATATAATCATTTTATGAAAATTTGTGATGTCCTTATAAACGGAAACATAGATAAATTACTGACATACAAAGTCCCCGACAATATTTCACAGGAAATTCAAGTCGGATATGTGATTTCTGTTCCCTTGAATAACCGTAAAGTAACCGGTATTGTCGTGAATGTTAAGAATATCTCAAAAATCGAGAATCTTAAGGAAATTAACCGCATAATACTTGATATTCCCGTGCTTAATAAAAATTCGTTCAATGTAATTGAGCACACTTCAAACTATTTTCTCCAAAACATAGGGAAATTCTCCTCCAAACTTATTCCGAAATCCGGACCTCGTTACAGCATTGAGTACAGATTTTTAGAGAGCGAAGGAGCTACAAAAAGAGAGAGGCAAATCTTATCCCTGATAAGAGGCAGCATTAACAAAAAAGAACTTTTAGGTCACACCACACATAGAACAATAGCCAACATGGTGAAGCACGGACTGATAGAGGAGACAAGGTCACTTTTACCCTGTAAAAACGATATTCCGGAAACGGAATATACAGACTTTCGCGACGTAAAGAAAAACAATTCAAAAATAGTTGAGAAAGGAATAATTTTTGTTGAAAAATCACCAGAGTCATATGATTATATTAAAAGAGTTATATCCAAAAACATCGCAAGGAACAAAACCACTCTTTTAATTTTACCACAACTTATGTCTCACCAGTTTTTAGTCGATTTTATAAGATCTGAATTCAAAAATAACCTCTGCATTTATTCTTCGGCATTGTCCGATAAGGAAAAAAATATTTCTTTCTACAATATAATTTCAGGAAAAATAAAAATTATTATAGGAACGGGGGATGCTCTCTTTTTGCCGTATATGGAAATCGGAGACCTTTTATTTCTAATGCCTGAGTCCCCTCAACATTTCCACTATACAAGTATGCCTTATTACAACGCCGAAATCGTCGCAGGCTTTTTTTCAAAAAGCTATTCAGTTCCTCTTCATATCATTGGGAAAACCCCTTCAATTAATTTAATCCCGTCCATGGGAAAAAACAATACAAAAATCATTAAATACAAGACGGAAAAATCCAAAACAGTTTTTTTAAAGAGCAGGAATCCTTTTAATATTATAACAAAACAGATAATATCGGAGATTCGTAAAAATCTGTCAAATGGTAATAATATTCTTATGATACACAATCAATTGGGATATTATCCTTTTGTCAAATGCAACGATTGTAACGACTTTATCACCTGTCCCGTTTGTAATTCACCTCTTGTCTATACGGGAAAAAATAATCTCTACTATTGCCAGAAATGTAAGAAGTATTTTATGATAAAAAAATGTCCCCGTTGCGGATCCAATAATCTCAATTTCTCCGGAACAGGTATAGAAAAAGTAAGCTCCGTTCTGAGTGATGAGTTCGGGAAAGAAAATATTAAAACAATCTCTGCAAACGAACCGTTCACAACTGCCGGGCTTAACGATAAAAAGATAGTATTATCGACTTCAATAATATTTAAGGATCTTTTTCCGAACAGATTCGATACAATTGTCATTCCGTCTCTCGAAACGATTCTAAATGATTATGTAGTTAGAAGTGAATGGAACTTTATCAGGATTATTGAATATCTGAAATCTTTCCTTAACAACAACGGTAAAATAATACTTCAATCCCCTCTTTATTATGATTTTATACCATTTTTGAATACGGATAAAATAGAACAGTATGTTTCGTATACCCTTAAATTGAGGAAACAATTAAAATTACCCCCCTATTTCCATGTTATCTCCATAAGCCCCACAAGAGAATCCCTCTCTGTAGATCGGTTATTTGAGAAAATAAGGAAAAAAAGCGGAGATTCAATAATAAAAATAGGAGATTCCATAGTTATAAAAACCAAAAGAATATCAAATTTCTCTTTTCTGAAGACTTTTCAGCAAAAGGATGGTTTTAGAATATTTGTTGATTCCGAAGAATATTTATAACATCGATTCTGCGGGAATTAGAATATTAAATTCAGTCCATTCTCCTAATTCGCTTTTACATGTAATCATTCCACCATGGCTCATAATAATATCTTTTACCGTGGATAAACCGAGACCCGTTCCGGCTTCGGTATGGACTTTATTCTCCACTCGGAAAAACTTATCGAATATATGGGGTAAATCCTCTTTACTTATACCGATCCCCGTGTCCCTTACTGTTATTTGAGCCTGCCATATATTATCAAAAATGATTAATCCCGGACTTGTAATTTTTACCTCACCGTTTTCCTTGTTAAACTTTATGGCATTATCTATCAATTGGCTGAACACATAAAACAATGCCATTTTATCACCTTTTATGGGACCTAATTTATCACTGAGGTCTAAGATAATACTGACATTTTTCTTTTGAGCCTTTTCGTCATACTGTTTGGCGGCATCATTGATTATCTCTATAAGGTTCACCTCTTCCTTCCTAATGGCTCCCACTTCTCCGCTTGCACTCATATTCATACTAATGATATTCTCCAGAACATTGGAAAATTTTTCTCCCTCTTCATTTATAATGGAGAGAAATCTCTTCTCCGTTTCTCCCAAAGCCGAATCTTCTCCTATGGAGGACATCAGAATCTGAATACTGCCCAAAATCGCACTAAGAGGCGTTCTTAATTCATGGGATACGTTTTGTATAAATTCTTCCTCTTTTTGTTGAAGCTCTTCTTCAGTGGGAATAGGTAAAAATTCCACAACCTTACCGAAGATGTTATCATTGAAATTCAAATAATAGGATGATACGTTGTATTTATTCGTTATTGATTCACCCTGTTTAAAACTGATAACGGCTTTTTTTTCGCTGATATCCTGATTCCGATTGAAAATATCAACGCTGATTTTGTCCCACAGATTATCGTTGTTTTCCGTTCTGAAATCAACTACGTCCTTTATATCTTTTAAAATCAAACTGTCTTTGGATAAATTAAAGCTTTCTGTGAAAGCTTTGTTAACAAACAGTATTTTCAAATTTTTGTCGATTACAACGATTGGAATTGATATTGAGGCAAGAGCCATTTTATGAATATCCGGAACCTTATCCATGTCCGGCTGAGGGATATGTTCTTTCTCTCTTTCAATAGTATCGCTAATATTCTCTTCAACTTCTTTGGTAACCAAAGACAATTCCTCTTCGTTTTTCGCCTCATTTTCAGTCTTTATCTCCAAATCATTAATCGATGCAGCTTCATTTAAAATATTCTCTTCTATATTTATATCCGTTTTTTCCGAACTAAATAATTCCGCAATTGCCTGCGCAATTTCTTCGTCGGCACTCAAGTATTTTCTGTGGAGAGATTTATTGTAGAAGACTACGGCACCGCCGGCAATATTACCTCTCCTTACGGGGACGGCAAGGACAGAATCAGGCAAAATAGACAGAGAAATTTTATTATCAAAATCAAACCTGATGTCTCTTGACACATTAATCTGGTTTACCATTTCATTGTGCAAAAGCACCCAACCGGGGACACCTTTCCCCGAATTCACTACGAGTCCAACTAACTCGTCCGCCTTTCTGCCAACACCATATTTAATAACAAATCCATTACTTTCCAATAGAAAAATAAAAATATACTCTGATTTAGTCAATTCTTTTGAAATATTGAGAATTTTCTTTATATACTCGGAAATATCGCGGCCCTGTTCTTTGTCGTTTTTAGCTAAATCAATCAGTTTTTTTAGCTTTCCTAAAAGATCCTCGTTAATATTTCCCTCTAATTTTTAAGTTGATTTTCTATTTTTTCCAAAAGTTCCTGAAGATTAAAAGGTTTTGTAATATAAGCGTTAACACCGAGATCGTATCCCTTTTCTATATCCTTGGGATTACCCTTTGCACTAAGAAAAATAACTTTTGTTGAAACGGTTTTCGGATTGTTTCTTAATTTCTCAAGCATAGTATACCCGTCCATATTGGGCATCATGATATCACTTATAACCAGATCCGGGGTTTGACTTTCGATAACTTGTAAAGCTTCATTACCATCCATGGCAGTCATTATTTCATACCCTGCCTTTTTCAGTGTGAAGGACAGTATATCCAGCAAAAACCTATCATCATCAATTATCAAAATATTCGCCATAAAAAACCTTCTTTTTTTATAATATTATTTTACAATCTTTTTGTCAAGCCCTTTTAATCTTCTTCCTCTCTTTTACTTTCTTGTGCTCCGGTTTATTCTGAGATTCTCTTCTGATCTGGACTCTGAACATCTTTGAAACGATCTCCTCATCCATATTTATAACCATATTTTCAAACATCATAAACGACTCTTTTTTATATTCAACAAGGGGATCTCTCTGTGCATATCCTCTGAGACCGATCCCTTCTTTCAAAGCGTCCAATTCATACAGATGATCACGCCACTTGGTATCAATTGTCTGGAGAACAACAAATCTCATTACCTTATCATACATTTCGGCAAATTCCTCTTTCTTCAGTTCAAGATTCTGTTTTGCCCTGTTAAAGAGATAGTCAAACAGCTTTTCCTTTGTAAATTCCCTTTTATCCTCTTCTTTAATCTGAGGATCATCGAGAAAATCATTAATATAATTAACTATCAAGCCTTCCCAATCCCAATCTTCGGGATATCTTTTACTCTCAGTATACTTCTCTATAATATCGTTTATAACATTCTCTATTTTTCCTAATATGAAATCATCCGGATTATCATTATACAATACCTCGTCTCTCATGGCATATATGGCTTCCCTCTGTTTATTCATCACATCATCGTAATCAATCAAACGTTTTCTTATATCAAAATTGTATTGCTCAACCCGTTTCTGTGCATTCTCAATAGCCCTCGTTATCAAAGGATGAGTAATGGCCTCATTTTCCTTTACTCCAATCCTGTCCATTGCACTTGCAATCCTGTCAGAAGCAAAGAGTCTCATTAGATCATCTTCCAAAGACACAAAGAAAACCGACGAACCCGGATCACCCTGTCTTCCGCTTCTTCCTCTCAACTGTCTGTCGATTCTTCTGGATTCATGCCGTTCCGTTCCTATAACATGTAATCCCCCAAGTTCTTTGACACCTTCTCCGAGTTTTATATCCGTTCCTCTTCCTGCCATATTTGTCGATATGGTAACATTTCCCTTCTCTCCGGCATGGGATATTATTTCAGCTTCCTTTTGATGATATTTCGCATTTAAAACGGAATGGGATATACCGGCCCTTTTCAGCATCCTTGACAACTGCTCCGAAACTTCCACGGTAATTGTTCCTACTAACACGGGCCTTCCCTTTTCATGTTGTCTTTTTATCTCCTCAATAATCGCCCTGTACTTTTCAATCTTTGTTCTGTATATCATATCGGATAAATCATCTCTTATAACCGGTCTGTTTGTGGGGACGACAACAACATCAAGTTTATAAATTTCCCAAAATTCCGTAGCTTCCGTCTCCGCCGTTCCGGTCATTCCTGCCAGTTTATCGTACATTCTGAAGAAATTTTGCAATGTTATTGTTGCAAGCGTCTGTGTCTCCTGCTCTATTTTAACACCTTCCTTTGCCTCTATTGCCTCGTGAATCCCTTCGGAAAATCGTCTCCCGGGCATAATTCTTCCTGTAAATTCATCAACTATTATAACCTTTCCGTCTTTTACAATGTATTCGGAATCTCTTTCAAAAAGGGAATAAGCCTTCAATAACTGATGTATATTATGTATTTTTTCGTTCTTCTCGGCATATTCCCGCTGAATTGCATCCTTTGATACGGCTTTTTCGCGCGATGACAATTTCTCATCATTATCGATTTTCTGGAATTCTTCACTCAGATCCGGGACGGTAAAAAAGGTAGGGTTATTCTTTGACATCTCTTCCCTTCCCTTATCCGTAATGGAAACGGCGTTCCCTTTTTCATCTATTACATAGTAGAGTTGTTCGTCAAACTGAGGTAAATTTTTATCCCTGATCAACTCATTCTCAAGATTCTCTACCATAACTTTTATACCCTTTTCTCTGTACAATTTCAATAAACGTTTGTTTTTTGGCGCTCCTCTCTGGGCAAGTAAAAGTTTTCCGGCCGCTTCCCTCTCGTTTCCGTTTTCCAAATCCTTTATGGCACCGGTAATCAATTCGTTTACATATTTATTCTGTAACCTTACAACACGGCTGACAAGAGGTTTCAATTCCTTATACTGTTGCAGAGAAAATTCAACGGGCCCCGAAATTATGAGAGGGGTACGCGCTTCATCTATGAGAACGGAATCAACCTCATCAACAATAGCATAATTAAACCCCCTCTGGACCTTTTGCTCAGCTTCTATAACCATATTATCCCTCAAATAATCAAAACCGAATTCATTATTTGTCCCGTATGTGATGTCGCATTCGTACATCCCCTTCCTATCTTCGGGATTCATCCCGCCCTTGATTACACCTACCGTTAGGCCGAGAAATTCATAAATGGGCCCCATCCATTCACTGTCTCTCTGTGCAAGGTAATCATTTACCGTTACAAGGTGCGCTCCCCTTCCGCTTAAAGCATTCAGATAAAGAGGCATTGTAGCAACGAGTGTTTTCCCTTCGCCGGTTGCCATTTCGGCAATTTTTCCTTCGTGCAAAACCATACCACCGATCAGCTGTACATCAAACGGAATCATATTCCATTCCGTTTCATGCCCCATAACGGTCCATTTTTTACCCATAAGTCTCCTGCAAACATCCTTAACAACGGCAAATGCCTCTACCATAAGATCATCGAGCGTTTCTCCGTTGGCTAATCTTTCTTTAAATTCTACCGTTTTATGTTTTATTTCCTCATCACTCAGATTTTTAAGTTTTTCATA
>WFRF01000193.1 GCA_015486655.1 Caldifarciminota bacterium
GGATGGTACAGGAAAAAGAGCGCGGTATTACAATCACATCCGCTTCGACCTCTTGTTATTGGAAAGATCATAAGATTAACATAATTGATACTCCGGGCCATGTGGATTTTACCGTCGAGGTCGAGCGATCGCTTAGAATTCTTGATGGTGCAGTGGGTCTGTTTTCCGCGGTAGAAGGTGTTGAAGCACAATCGGAAACCGTGTGGAAACAAGCCAACAAGTATAATGTTCCCCGTATTGCCTATCTGAACAAGATGGATAGAACGGGTGCCGATTTTGATAATGTGGTAAACATGATACGGGAGAGATTGTCATCTAACCCCGTAAGGATTCAAATACCTGTGGGTAAAGAGGAATACTTTAACGGGATAATCGATCTCGTGAACATGAAAGCTTATATTTGGCACAGTGAAACTTTGGGTGCAACATATGATGAAATCGACATTCCCGAGGATTTGTTAGATGAGGCAAACAAGTACAGAGAGATACTTTTGGAAGAGTTGAGCATGATAGATGACAATATTGCCGAAAAATTTATTGAGGGGATCGAGATATCGGAAGACGAGATAAAGAAGGCAATTAGAAAGGGAACCATTGAACAGAGTATTGTTCCCATCCTTGCGGGTTCTTCGTTCAAAAATAAGGGTGTCCAAAAGTTGCTTGACGCCATTATTGATTACCTGCCTTCCCCGAGGGATGTTCCTCCCGTTGACGGTATTGATGTCAAGAGCGGAGAAAAGGTGTTTAGAAAACCGGAAAAGGAAGAACCGTTTTGCGGTTTAATATTCAAAATTGTTACGGATCCTTTTGTGGGTAAGTTGGCTTACACAAGAATTTATTCGGGGCTTTTAAAACCCGGAATGCGTGTTTACAATTCAAGAATATCCAAGTCGGAGAGGGTTTCCAAAGTTTTTGAAATGCATGCAAAGAAAAAGAAAGAGTTGGTTGAGGCTGGTCCAGGGGAAATAATAGCTATTTTCGGAAGTAAAAATTTTAAAACGGGGGATACGATTTCCGATCCCAATCATCCGGTAATACTCGAAAAATTAACATTTCCCGAACCTGTAATTTCAATTGCCATAGAACCCCGCTCGAAAGCGGATCAGGATAAACTGTTTGAAGCACTTCACAAAGTGGTTGATGAAGATCCCACATTTAAAGTTCATACGGATCATGAAACGGGACAAACATTGATCTCCGGTATGGGTGAACTGCACCTTGAAATCATAATAGACCGCTTGATGAGGGAGTTCGGAGTAAAAGCCAACATAGGACAGCCCAGGGTCGCTTACAAGGAAACAATCAAGGAAGAGGTAACCATTGATAAACGTTACAGCAAACAAACCGGTGGTAAAGGACAGTATGGCCACGTTAAGATGATTTTTAGGCCGGGTGAGAGGGGAAGCGGTTTTAAATTTGTAAACAAGATATTCGGCGGAGCAATACCGAAGGAGTTTATACCTGCTGTTGAAGAGGGGGTAAAAGAGGCGCTTGAAACAGGTCCGTTGGCGGGATTCCCGGTAATAGACGTGGAATGTGAGCTGATTGACGGTTCATATCACGAGGTCGATTCAAGTGCATTATCATTTAAAATAACGGCAATTTTGGCGACGAAAGAAGCCTGTAAAAAAGGTAACCCGGCATTTTTAGAGCCGATTATGAAGGTGGAAATAATAACACCTGAAGCTTATGTGGGAGACATTATAGGGGATTTGAATCGGAGAAGAGGTAGATTGGAGCATATTGAAAACAGAAAAGATGCTCAAATAATATCAGGTTTTGTTCCTCTTTCCGAGCTTTTTGGATATGCGACGGATTTAAGATCCGCTTCTCAGGGGAGAGCCGTGAGCTCTATTCAGTTTGATCATTACCAGGAAGTTGATCCCGGTGTTGAAAAAACTCTGAAAGAGAAGTTCGGAATCATATAAAATCGCAGAAACCTGTTGACATATCTTAAAAATTTTATTATTATGAAGCCTGAAAATTTGTTAACAATTATGGAGGTATAATAATATGGCAAAAGAGAAGTACGAAAGAACGAAGCCGCACGTTAATGTGGGAACAATAGGACATGTGGACCATGGAAAGACCACATTGACGGCAGCGATAACGAAAGTGTTATCGAAGAAAGGGTGGGCTGATTTCACGGCGTATGACAATATTGATAAGGCGCCTGAAGAGAAAGCCAGAGGAATAACGATACAGTTGGCACACATAGAGTATCAGACGGAGACGAGGCATTATGCACACGTAGATTGTCCGGGACATGCTGATTACATCAAGAACATGATAACGGGAGCGGCACAGATGGACGGAGCAATATTGGTAGTGAGTGCACCTGACGGTCCTATGCCACAGAC
>WFRF01000194.1 GCA_015486655.1 Caldifarciminota bacterium
ACAGAGGTTCCATATCCACTCCCAAAGAGTATTTTTCATTGACGTAATCACATAGTTTGAAAGCGACAAGACATCCGGCTATTTCACTGAAAGGATATTTGGAATCCTTTCTCTTTGGATTTACCACAGCTAAGGCATTTGGTATATGTTCCTTTGTCTCGTGATGATCGGTAATAATTACATCAATTCCGGCATTATTCGCTCTGGTAATCTCCTCAAATGCTGTTATCCCGTTATCAACAGTTATTATTAATTGGATTCCCTCGGATATGGCGTGTTGTATTCCATCGGATGATATGCCATACCCTTCGGATGTCCGGTCGTTAATATAACTTTCTGCCTTTACGCCGATTTTTTTCAAGAAAAGTGACATAATGGCAGAAGCTGTGATACCGTCAGCGTCATAATCTCCGTAAATCATTATTTTTTCATTATCGGATATAGCCTTATAAAAACGGTCTGCTGCTTTTTCCATATCAGGCAGTAATTTTGGGGAGTGTATGGAATTCAGATCGGTATATATAAATTTCAGGATTCTTGATTTTGTATCAATGCCGCGTGAGACCAGTATATCTACAACCAGCGGATGTAAATCTTCGATATAAATATCTTTTGAATGCGGATTTCTAAATTGCCACTTAGAATAGCGAGGCATTACTTCTATTTGAATTTAAAGAGTTTTTGCCCGTTGGCAACTATCTCATTCAGAGCATCTTCAAAATAGGTTGTATTCTGCAAAATTTGCGGAGATACTTTCTGTTGATAAAATTTCCAAGATTTCTTAATCTCAGAACCTATAAGCTCAACAAGATTCCCCTGCTCCAATCCTTGTTTTACTTTATCTCCGTGATAGAGTTTTATATCCTTAGCCAGGGCGCGAGCAAGTTTTTTAGCTTTTTCATATTCTTTATTTTCTTCTTCCGTTCCTGCCGTCTCCAAAGTTGGCTCCGGTGTTTCGACAGGGGGTTCGATTGTTGTAGGAGCACCTGTTCCGCCGGGCATTCCTCCGGTATTACTTTCAAACGAGGGAGTAGATTCCGGAGGCGCAGATTCTGTCTCCGTTTCACTTGTCTCATTCCCGGATAACGACTTAAATTTTTCCCAAAGAGCGGAAATTTTATCATTTGATACTGCGGGCTCAGGAGTGGGAGGTTCTTCAACTGCAGTTTCTTCGGGCTCTTGTTGGGGTTCCGGTGCAGTGGAAGTGTTTAATAAATCTTCAAAGTCGTTTGCAATTTTACTTTCATTGGAAAACTCTTCCGAATCGGCGGTCTCCGTTTCCATCTCAGGTTTTTCCATATCGGGAAATTCTCCGGATTTATTTATGCCATACATGCTTTCGGTTGCCGTTCCTACGCTTTCATGCTCTTCCGTTGCTTCTGCCGCCATACCTTCGTAAGGAAGCAATTGTATGTTTGAAACCTCTTTATATATAGTAAATACATTGCCACAATTGGGACATTTTACGGCTGCTCCTCCTGCGGGAACTTCGTTCTCATCAACAATATATTTTTTATTACATTTAGGACATTGTACAATCATAATATCTCCTTTTCTCTATTCTATTAAATATACATAAGAATGTCAATAAGATTGCTTGATTCCGAGGAGACAGGTATAACTCGCACATCTCCACTTCTCTTGACATTAGCCCCTTAATTGAATATACTCGTTTTATGATTATTTTCAGGAGGGCAAATGTTTAAAAAATCAATTATTACGGTTATGGCATTTGTAATAATGTCATTTATTGCTACGAGTTTGTTTGCAAGTTTATCGTCTTTGGAGAAATTGAAGAAGAAGGATGTTTATAAAGTTCAACGTAGATATTACAATAAACTTATGGAGTTGTTTGAAAAGAATCCGGAGGCGAGAAAATATATAGAAGTTCCATTCAGACCGCCGACATATTTACGAGGGAAAGAGCAGATTGTAAAAAGAGCGACCAATGTGGATACAATTAAAGTACTTGTTATAAGAGTGGAATTTCAGAAAGATACCACTACATTAACCACAGGGGACGGAACATTTGCCGATACCGCTTATGGTAGCCCTTTTATTATAGATTCAACAACACACGACAGTTCGCGAAATCTTGCATATGACCCGCCGCATGATTCACTTTATTTTCATGACCAAATGCTGGCGTTAAGAAATTACTATTTGAGCGATTTTAACGGACAGTTGTATATAGAATGGGATCAATATCCCAAAACCCGGTTCGGCGGATACAAGTTACCGCATAAAATGGCATATTACGGTGATTTATACGATGTTGCCGGAGGGCTTTTTAAATTAATGGATGATGCCGTGAGAGAAGCCGATCAGGATACAACGGCAAATATTCAATTCAGTCACTATGATTCATATATAATCTTTCATGCCGGCAGTGCCTGGCAAAGTGATTTGGGGGATTCTCCCAATGATATTCCCGCCGTTTACATAAGTAATTCGGAAGTTATAGGCGCCCCCGGGAGAGGAGAGAGATATGCCACAAAAGACGGGGTTACGGTAAATGATGCCATTATTTATCCGGAAACAGCCCGTCAAGACGGGGACACGTTGTCCGGTTTGCAAGGAGGATTGGCCCATGAGTTCGGACACCAGCTCGGTATGATAGATCTTTACGATGTATCAAACCGGACAATGGGTTGCGGGGGCTGGGCTTTAATGGGAACGGGCAATTGGAATGTAAACGGACTTATTCCACCGCATCACATGGCTTGGCACTCGGCAATGCCGTTATATGTTCATCCTCATACGAATCCCAACTACAGAAGAGTATTTATCGATCCCGTTGTATTGGACCATGATACAAGCGGTGTTAAAATATTGCGAAGAGGAGAAAATGATAACGACAGTATTCCCAAGATATATAAAGTTCCGATTAATGCCCACGAATATTATTTGATTGCTGACAGAATTGCATATATTTCACCGGATACAATATCGGCAAATCCCGATTCCAATGGGCTTAGAGTATGGAAAGACGGAGTACTTGTCAAATTAAACGATTATGACCAGGGCCTCCCTCCCGATTATGGCAGAGGCGGACTCGCTGTATGGCATATAGATGAAAACGTTATCGATTCTACAATCGGAGAAAATGCCGTAAATGCCGGTCCCGTCCATGGTATTAAAATGGTGGAAGCCGACGGTATACAGGATTTCCAACTCCCTTTAAGTGAGGTTACAAACGGAGAAGATGCATTTTACGGTTCTCCTTATGATCTGTATTTTTCGGGCAACAATGACAGTTTAACGAGAAACAGCTTTCCAAAGAGTTTGGATAATGAGGGTGGGTATACAAGGGTTGATATTAAGAATATAAGTGTTGACAGGAGTATAATGACATTTGACCTGAAGTTTAACTGGAAACAAAAAGGATTTCCCATTAAAATTGATACTGTAGTGGATGTTAACTCTCCGGTTGTATGTGATCTTAATAATGACGGAGTTAATGAGATTCTGCAGAATACCGTTTCAGGAGGTGTATACATATTTGAACCCGATGGTACGCCGTATACCGGACATAATAACGGACTTGCCGCAAAAATGAGTTCCAGTGAAGCCTATACCGGTGATGCCATAGGGGATATAAACGGAGATGGGAGAAAGGATATCGTAACCGCTTCCACGGACGGTAAAATCTATGCCTATTATGCGGATTCATTTAATCTTGCCCATTATCTTGTTAAAATAAACGGATTTCCGTTTTCCACGTCTGATATGATTCTCGGAGCTCCATTGCTGGCAGATGTTGACGGGGATTCCGTCGATGAAATAATCTTCGGTTCAAATGATAACTATCTGTACTGTCTTGATTATAACGGCAATGAACCTGTTGTTAAATGGAAAGTTTATATGACCCAATGGATGTGGGGAACCCCTATCTACTACAAAGGTTATATCTTTGCGTTGTCCGGGGACGGCAGATTATTCAAGATTAATGCGGAAACGGGGGATACATTATGGACAAGAGGCGATGCATCCATATGGCAGACGACAACGAGTCCGGTTATGGCAAATTTAACATCCAATGATACCATGGACATATTCTATACAAATGCCGATGGGAATATGTTGCTGTACGATGAGTACGGAAATTTAAAATGGAAGAAACCCATACAGGATACTTCCGTATATACGACTTTCTACTCATCACCTGCTGTAGCGGATATAAACGGAGACGGGAAACCGGAGATAATCTTTACAGCCGGAGGCAAGGTTTTCGCTGTTTATCCCAACGGAACATTTCTATCGGGATTCCCTGTTCAGATTGACACCTCTTCAATTCAATCCTCAATTACAGTGGGTGATATTGACGGAAATGACACCGCGGATGTTGTTGTTGCATCTTTGGGGGGTAAATTACATGCGATAAATTGCCATGGCAAGGACGTGGTAAATTTCCCGTTCAGTCTCGGAGATTCATGTTTTTCAACACCTGCAATAGCTGATGTAGACGGTGACAGGGATATGGAGCTTATTGTGGGAGATGAGGGTAAAATGCTTAATGTTTTTGATTTATCCGTACTCTATGATTCTGCCAGGGTTACATCACCTTTTCAACATAAAGATTTGAAACATAACGCCGTATACACGTTTAATCTAAGTCCCGAACAAACCGGTGAGGGGTTACCCATATTAAAGAAAAACAGTTTCTATCTATATCCTAACCCGGTAACAATTGATAATTTTAAAATAAGATTTACATTGAACCATCCTTCAAAAGTAACATATAGAATATTTGACGCTTCCAAAAATTTGAGAAAAAAAGAATCCGTTGATGTAAACGAAACAGGATTTCCGTATGAAATACCCGTAGATGTTTCAAAGCTGGGGAATGATCTGTATATCGTTCAAATAACCCTTGAACACAATGGAAAAACAGAAAAATATTATAAAAAGCTCTTGGTGGCAAGGTAGAGGTGATAATGAGAGGTAAGAAATTGGCAATAGTTCTGATTTTAACACTTGTAAGTTTTTTCCCTATGTATGGGAAGAATAAACCTTTGGCGATTACGATGTCGCTTATATTACCCGGATCGGGCAACCTGTATATGGGAGACAGAGAATCCGCCATATATCATTTCGGTGCCGAAGCCCTTATTGTCAGCGGTATATTACTGACAAACAATTATCATAATTCGTATATTGATAATGCTCTTAAGTATGCCAATATGCATTCAGGTGCCGCATATAGAAATGACAATGATTATCTTACAGGGCTGGAATGGTACATGAATAATAATGATTACAATGAGCGGATAAGAGAAGATGCAAGATCCATGTATCCGGACAATCTCGAACAGCAAAAAACGTATATAGCGGAGCACTCGATTCCGGATTCTTTGGGATGGTCCTGGCAGAGCACGGATAATATGGACACATTTGCGAAATTGATGGAAAATTCGAGAAAAATTAAGATTGCAACCTACGCCATTGCCGCGGGTTTTGTAATAAACCGGATAGTCAGCGCTTTTATAACGATGCCGGAAGATCAATCGGTAAGAGTACGGGTTACAAATAATGTGACAGGGATAAAAGGTGAGATTATCTATACCTTTAAGTAAAATATGGAATCGAATAGTATACTTCTTTAGAGCGAACTATAAAATAATACTAATCTGGATAGGAATCCTTGTTTTTATAAAGGTAGCTTTCTACTATCATCTTCAAAAATCGGTTATAGCTTTCTTTGTTATTGTTTTTGGTTTGATTGCTCAGGCATTTACGGGATTACTGAGTTTGGTCAGTTATATACCTTTTATCGGCCCCATGATTACCAAGGTTATAAGTCTTCCCCTTTTTCTGCTGATAAACGGTATAACTTATACTACTACGATCTTTTTCATGAGAAAAAGAAAAGGAAAAAGGGATATTGTAATATCAAGGAGTTTAACAAATGCGTTACTTATCGGAATCGTTATCGGGTTCATACTCGGCAAGCTTTTCTAAGATCATTTTTCTGGTCTTATTATTTTCATTACCCATGTCCGGCGTTTTTGGACAGTATTTCGGGAAAAATAAAGTTAAATATAAAAATATGCATTGGAAAATGGTGGAAACTCCCCATTTCAACATATATTATTACGAAGGGGGAGAATATCTTGCTGAGTTTGCCGCTAATATAGCTGAGGACTCATACAGGGAGATTTCGGATAATCTGTCCTGGGAGTTGAAGAGGAAGGTACCTATTTTAATTTATGATTCGCATAATGATTTTGAACAAACCAATGTAACACCGGGAATAATCGAAGAACAGGTGGGAGGATTTACCGAAATTTATAAGAGCAGGGTTGTGGTTCCATTTGACGGTTCTTATGAGGAGTTTAGGCATGTTATTAATCATGAACTGACGCATGCTTTCCAATATGATATACTGTACGGGAAGAATTTGGCGGGGAATATAGTGACTCAGGTTACCACAAACGTCCCTTTATGGTTTATGGAAGGGATGGCGGAGTATGAATCGAGATGGATGGATCCGGAAACGGATATATTTATGAGAGATCTGCTTTTAAACGGACAGTATGTTAAAATACAGGATCTGTGGATGTACGGAGGTTACTTAATCTATAAAGAGGGGCAGATGATAGAATATTATCTTACCCGGACGTTCGGTAAAAAAGTACTTGGGGATATATTGTTTAAGTGTAAAACAGAGAAATCATTTGAAAAAGCCGTGCAAAGTTCAACGGGGCTTACACTTAAACAACTTGATGAGGAGTTCCAGGATTATCTTAGAAAACGTTACTTTGGTTATTACGATAAAAAATCCGAATATAAAGATTTCAGTACAAGGCTTACAAAATGTGACAGTACCTATTTTCTAAATGCAGGGGGTTCTATTAGTCCCGACGGAAATTATGTTGCCTTTTTCTCGGACAGAACGGGAAGATACAGTGTATTTCTAAAAAACATATTCACTGACAAAACACATTTAATTATTGGAGGGGAAAAGACAAGGGACTATGAACAGATGCATATATTACGACCGTATATCGGATGGTTCCCGGACAGCAAAAAATTCGCATTTATAACAAAAGCCGGAGCCAAAGATTGTATACACATTTACAGTTTATCCAAACACAAGGTTATTAAAAGGATATCGTATAATCTTAATGCAATGTATTCTCCTTCGATTTCACCAAACGGTAAAAAAATTGTTTTTACCGGAATAAACGACGGAATGGAAGATATCTATATCACGGATCTGTCCAATACAAAGGAATACGAGAGGTTAACATTCGATAAATATGATGACAGAGAGCCGGTATTCTTAAATGATTCCATTTTAATATTTGTATCAGACAGACCCATTGGGAAAACAAAGGAATGGAATTACGGTAATTATTCAATATGGGCATTTAATTTGAATAACGACTCAATGTTCACTGTAATGTCGAGAAAATTCCACAATATATCAAAACCTGCCGTTTATAAGGATAATATCTATTTCACGAGTAATGATGAAGGGTTTGGAAATATATTCAGATTATCTTTTACAACGGGTAGAGTAACCAAAATTACGGATGTTCTTTTCGGAATAAGTAATATAAGTATTTCCGGAGATGGGAAATGGTCCGTTTTTGATGGGGTAAAGGGAATGCGAAAAGATCTTTACCTGCTTAAAAATATCGAAAGTCTCGGCGAGAAACAGTATTCGCAGGTCTCTTATGTCACAAGATACACCAAGAATGTAGGGCTGCATTATAAAAAAACAAAGGCAAAAACTGTTTTTAGTGCGGATATAATGACAGGGTATCTCGGATACTCCTCTTACGGGGGAACATTCGGACAGGGTATTTTCCTGTTCTCGGATCTTTACGGGGACAATGAACTCCTCGCTCAATTGGATTTGGGAAGTTACAATATAATGAACGGTAATTACTATTTCCAATACATGAACAGAAAATTCCGATTCAATTTGGGCGTGGCATTAAGCAAGTATAATGATGTTTATTACTATTCAAGCCCCATTGCGGCGGTGGTTAAAAATACATATGGAATATCGGGGTATGCGGACTATCCTTTTGATAAATATACTAGGATTGAACAAACAATAAACTATAATTACTATGTTGATTCTCTCTACATTTACTATCCCGAAGAAGGACAATATTTCCTCTCGGGAAGTTATTCCTACCATGGATTGTATCCCGGGGTTGCATTTGTTTATGATGATGCACTCGACAGTTATATGGGATATATTTCGGGAAATTTATTCAGGTTGGATTTACAAAGATCACTTGTCTTTAACGGCAATATGATGGATTTCTATTATATTTTCCTCGATTACAGACATTATTCAACATTTTTTAAAAAATACACTTTGGCCACAAGGGTGATTGGCGATGCCGGCGGCGGTTTGGATGCAAACAGATTTACTGTTAGCGGCGCAGACGGTTTAAGAGGATTTGATTACGGTGAAGTTAACGGCAAGTATGTCTGGTTAATACAGAATGAATTGAGATTCAGATTATTAAAAGACATAATTTTTGATAATCCCATACCGATCAAATTCGGCAGCGTATACAGCGCCCTGTTTCTTGATATGGGGAGCGGATTTAATGACTTTAATGCGTACCAGCCATTTTCCAGAAGCACAAACGGATGGCAATTGGAAGATATTAAAGCCGATGCAGGCATAAGTTTCAGAATCAATCTCGGAATCACGCTGCTTCAGTTTGATATAACAAGACAATTGAATCTGATGCACCTGGAAGGAAACACGAGATACACGTTGAAACTTGGGGGACTATATTAGTTTACAGCAGTTCAACTTCGTAAGTTAAATTGACTCCTCCGTTTTTCAGCATTGCGGAAACGGAACAATACTTATCCTGAGAAAGATTTACCGCTTTTTCTATTTTTGTCCTGTCGTTTTCAGATGCATGCATTCTGTATTTAAGATGGATATCCGTATAAACCTTTGGGTGTTCGGGGGCTTTTTTATATGTTATTTCTATCTCAAAATTTGAATACCGGACCTGCATTTTATTCATAATTGACAATACATCTATTCCCGTACAACCTCCCAGGGAATGAAGGAGTAGTTCCATGGGCCAAACAGCACTATTTGTACCGTTTTGGTAGTTTGAATCCATAACAACGGAATGTCCTGAGGGGCCAAGTCCGATAAGTCTGTAAATATCAACATTTTTTACTATTACTTTATTTTCCATATAACCTCCTTACTCTTTTGAATTATACAATAATAATTGAGAATTTCAAGCTGATGTTTGTGTATTGCCCTTTTGCAAAGAGGTACTGCGAAACAGTGGTATGTTTTTCTCCTAATATGTCATTCTGAACTCGTTTCAGAATAAAGCTACATTATTGAATTCCCCTCGGCAAGAGGGGTGGGCTAACGAATGTTAGGACGGGGTGTTCTAAAATAAGTAAGAACTGAGAAATTAAAAGTGAGAAGTGGGAACTGAGAACTAAGAATTTAAATCGGAAGTGATCTTATTATATTTATCTCTTAAAATGACCCCTCAGCCCGGCAAAACCGGACAGCTCCCCTTAAAGTGGAGCAGCTATGTTCAGAAATAAATGGGAATAGGGGATTGAGAAATTAAATATTTAATTGCTTTTATTGAATTCTCTTTATTTCTTACTTATTATGTCTATGCTACCTACATTATCTACTCGAATTTTTATTTTTGACTTGATTTTTTGTGTGATTGTATTATTAAATAGTAGTTGAAAAAAAAATATTATGTGCTATAATCCACGCTATAGGAGTTAATTTGGAAAGGTTAGCCGAGATTTTTTTGGAAATGGGGTATAGACGATTACCCGCTATGACGGTTACTTCCGTTGAAGGGATAAAGGGCTTTATCGAATTATACGAATATCCTGTTTTTATTGAGGTTGGAAAACACCAGTTCGTCGTAAAAGATCAAATGAGTGTTGAAGCCTTCGATAAAGTTAAAATAGATGAAGCATTTGTAAAAAAATATTTTGAGAACGGCATTGGTCTTGAAATAGAATATCATTCCGAGTATAACATTGTTTCCCTTGTTATCGAAAAGGGAGATAAAAAGGCCGATTTTCAATTAAATCCTCTTGTATCGCTTACGGCATACAAAATAAAGAAGAATGCCCCGGAGGTCGGGGATTTTGTGGAGCAGATATGCGACTGCTATAATATGTTTTTGGATAATAATTATAAATCAATGTTAATAGATCTGTACAGGGAAAAGGGTGAAATATACTTTTCCTTAAGAAAAATGGACAAAAAAAGGGATGAGAGTTATGATGACATAGCGATTATTTACAATGTTAAAACCGCCGGGGAGTATGTAAATGATCTTTTCAAACGGTACGGAAAACATGCTCATCTTGTTCCCATTGACCGAATTGAGAATGCACTGTCCCATTCTACGCATATTTTTATAATTATTGTGAATGACAGTGAGTCAAAAACCGAAAAGTATATGGATATTCTTCGTAATATCTCTTCATTTGAAAAACAATTTTACTGCATGTTTGAAGGGATTGATGACAAAAAGGTTAAGGGAATGCTTATGAAAAATAATATTATTTTCATGAATGATCCTTATACCTTTATTAAAACTGTAATCAACGGATAGGAGTATATGAAAGCATTAGAACTTCTCGATGAAAACAGCAGGGTAATTTATATCGGAGAAAATTCCGATACCATATACTCCAATGTGAAATTCGATAAATACGGTTCATTATCCAAGAATCTTGTTTTTGAACGGTACGATCTGTGGTACATTGAAAATTTTATAAAGGATGAAAACGATATTTTGGAAATAATAGATTCCAAACCGAAAATAATAATCTTTGGTAATACCGTTCTAAACGAAATTTATAAGAGAAGGATTGCTCAATTTTCTATTTTTAAGAAAGTTCCCATATTAGGGCCGCATTCGAGCGGTGTTTTTACAAATAATTTCTATTTTGGTAAAATAAACCCCGCTTTATTTAAAAACAGAACGGGAGTTTGTGTTATTTCCAGCAACCAGTATATACCGTATATGATTGAAAAAGAATTAGCCTGGTATGATTGGGGAATTTCACAATGTGTAACCATCGGTTCGGGAGAGGGCTTACTTACATCATATGAGGGAACGCTTGATAAAGTATGTGACGTAAATAGTTGTGTGGGTGTTATTTTACACATTGATTTAAACAATTATATACTACCTTCAATAGCAAATTACATAAAAAAGAATTTTCATAAACCTATAATTGTTTTTGTGACGGGGAGAAGTGAATTTCCCGTTAAAGGTTATGAGCTTGTCAAATATTTTCGTGATGTTAATATAGATGTTGCCCTTGATATAGGGGAAATTGTTAAAATGTTGAAGAAGATAATTTAAGGAGATGTATAATGGCTAAATTCAATATTTTTGTTGAAAACAGGTTGTGCAAAGGTTGTAGCTTATGTGTTTCGGTTTGTCCTAAAAACGTATTGGAACTGGATCCGTTAACGGATAAATGTATACCCGTTAGACAGGATGACTGTATAGGGTGCAAAATGTGTGAAAATATGTGTCCTGATTTTGCAATAGCAGTTGAACCGGAGGGAAAGGACAGCCCTTATAATGGAATAAGGTTGAAATCAGAACAGGAAGATTGATCTGATAATGAAATGAAAAGGTATGTATAATATAAACAGGAGCTTTTATGAGTAATGCGAAATTGGTTCAGGGAGATATAGCATGTGCTATGGGTGCTATTGATGCCGGTTGCAGGTTCTTTGCCGGTTATCCGATTACACCTGCATCAGATATAGCAGAAGAGATGTCCAAATTGTTGCCCATGGTCGGCGGAAAATTCATTCAAATGGAAGATGAGATTGCAAGTATGGCGGCAATAATAGGCGGGAGTCTTGCCGGAGCTAAATCAATGACAGCAACCAGTGGTCCCGGATTTTCGTTGAAACAAGAAAATTTGGGATTTGCAATAATGGCTGAGATCCCTACTGTAGTCGTCAATGTACAGAGAGGGGGACCTTCAACAGGTTTACCGACCCTTCCATCACAGTCAGATATGATGCAGGCAAGGTGGGGAACGCACGGCGACCATGAAATAATTGCAATTATTCCTTATACCGTCGAAGAAGTCTATTATGAAACGATAAGGGCTTTTAATCTCGCTGAAATGCTTAGAACCCCCGTTATTTTACTAATGGATGAGGTAATAGGGCATATGAGCGAAAATTTCAAAAGACCGGACAAGAGCAAAATAGAAATAATAAACAGAAAATTCCCTACAAAAACCCCGGAAGAGTATTTTCCCTATGATGAGAATGAAGGTCTTGTACCACCTCTTGCCCCCTTCGGAAAGGGATACAGATATCATGTTACCGGTTTGGCGCATGACAAAACAGGTTTCCCTTCAACACACGAAGAAAGTGTAAAGAGGCTTATGGAACGCATGAGGGACAAAATACTGAATAATCGGGCAATAATCGATAAGTGTGATATCAGAAAAGAGGGGAATGAGGAGATAGGCATTTTTGCATATGGAAGCTCAGCGAGAACATCAATTGAGGCAATTGATAATTTGAAGGAAAAAGGAATCGATGTGGCATTGATGAGACCTGTTACCATATGGCCGTTTCCCAAAGAGCAGTTGCTCGAATTTGCCAAAGGCTTAAAGAAAATCGTCGTTCCCGAAATGAATTTTGGTCAGATTGTCGGAGAGGTAAAAAAATATTTAAGCGATGATGTTGAAATTATTCCGCTTAACAAATATACGGGCAGACTTATCACTCCCGAAGAGATAGTAGATAAGATTTTGGAGGGTTAGATGGATACAGATACAAAACTTAAATATCTTAGAACGGAAAAACTGCCACATATATGGTGCCCGGGATGCGGACACGGAATTATATTGGGAGCATTACTGAAGAGTTTTGATAAATTGGGATGGGAGAAGAATGACATAGTAGTCGTATCCGGAATCGGTTGTTCGGGGAGAACCCCCGGCTATATAGATGCCAATACGCTGCACACTACACATGGAAGAGCGTTGGCTTTTGCAACGGGCATAAAAATGGTAAACCCAGCATTACACGTTGTAGTAGTTATGGGTGACGGTGATGCATCTGCAATAGGAGGGAATCATCTGATTCATGCTGCCCGAAGAAATATAGATCTTACCGCAATCGTTTTTAACAACAACATATACGGTATGACCGGCGGACAATACTCACCTACCACTCCTTTCGGTGCAAAAGCCAGTACGGCACCCTACGGAAATATCGAACCGAATTTTGATCTCGTGGAACTTGCCATGGGGGCAGGAGCAACGTATGTTGCAAGAGCGACCTCCTACCATGAGGCGATTCTTGAAAAATATATACAAAATGCGCTTCTGCACAAAGGTTTTTCATTCATCGATGTATATACCACATGTCCGACACAATTCGGCAGATTGAATAAAATTAAATCTCCTATTGATAATATTTTCATGTTGAGGGATAAAGCGATCATGAAATCAAAAGCGGAGAAAATGTCGCCTGAAGAGATAAAAGGAAAGGTTTTAATAGGTGAGTTTCGTAATGACAAAGAGAAACGTGAATATACGGAACTTTATGATGAGATTATACGCAGAGCGACGAAAAAGGAGATGTAGATGAAACTGGAAATTAGACTTTGCGGCTTTGGCGGGCAGGGATTAATTCTTGCCTCTAAATTGTTGTCGCAGGCTGCTATTATAGACGGAAAAATTGCGACACAATATCAGACATACGGAGCGCAGGTGCGTGGCGGAACGGTAAAAGGGGATGTTGTAATTTCAGATAAACGAATTGACCACCCTACCGTAATTAAACCGGATATGTTGGTGATTATGAGCCAGGATGCATATAAAAAATACGGAAATTTTGTTAAAGACGACGGGATTATTATAACGGACCCTTTTTATGTCAAAGGAATTGAGAGAGAACATATAGAAGTGCCTTTTTATGAAACCGTTAAAGAAGAATTACACTCCACATTACCTTTGAATATGATGATTATTTCCTTTTTAGCAAAATACACAAATACTGTTTCCGAAGAGTCCATTAAAAAGGCAGTTCTTGAGAAGATACCGCCACATACCGTGGAGATTAATACAAAAGCTCTTGAAATAGGTGCAGAGTTTGGTGAAAAATTCAAAAAATAAAATAGTGATTACTTTTAACGGTAAAAATTACGAGTTTCATGCTCCCGTAAAAGGAACAGAACTTGCGAAAACTATCTTTGAAGGGAAAAAAGGTGACGTTGTCGCAATAATTAAGGATAATCACTATATCCGTTTGAATGATACAATAGAGGGTGATGCAAACGTGGATTTTGTCTATCTGAACAGTGTAAAAGGGATGCGTATATACACATCAACACTGTTTCTCGTTCTCCTGAAATCCTTTTATGAGTTGTATCCCAACGGAGATTTGATAATTGACCATTCCATATCAAAGGGATACTACTGTTTCGCTGAAATCGGACGTGTTTTTGACTCCCGAGATATTAAGAAATTAAAATCGAGGATGAGCGAGCTGATTGATAAAGATATACCAATCGAGAGTTCGAGAATGGGTGTGGAAGAGGCAAGGGAACTGTTTAAATCGAAGGGTTATTTCGATACATACGAGTTGCTTAAGTATAGAAATTCAGGTGCGATTGATGTTTATTCGTTGAAGGATAACTGCGAGTTTTATACGGAACCGCTTCTCCCGTCTACGGGATATGTTAAGGATTTTGATTTAAGAGCATACCCTCCTGGGTTCATTTTACGGGTGCCATATTATACAAATAACGGAAAAATCCCGGAATTCAAAGAGGAGAGGAAGCTTTTTACCATATTCAGAGAAACTTTTTACAGGAACAAAATAATCGGTATAAGCAACGTTGTTGAGTTGAATAAATCCATTGAAGACGGTAAAATAAGCGATATTGTAAAAATATCAGAGGCATTTCACGAGAAAAAGATACATGATATTGCAAATGAAATCAATTCAAGAAGAAATTATCTTAAATTTGTTCTCATATCCGGACCTTCATCGTCGGGTAAAACGACATTCTCAAAACGCTTATCAATTGCTCTTAAATTGTATGGAATCAATACAATTACAATATCGCTTGATGATTATTTTCTTGACAGGGACAAAACGCCTAAAGACGAGAACGGCAATTACGATTACGAATCGTTGTATGCACTTGATCTGAATCTTTTTAACGAACAGATATTCTCACTTTTAAGAGGAGATGAAGTTGCTTTACCTAAGTTTAATTTTAAACTGGGGAAACAGGAATTCGGCAAGAAGATTAAACTTGAAAAAAATCAGATGTTGGTAATCGAAGGAATTCACGGACTTGATCCCAAACTGACAGAACAGATACCCGGTTATTTGAAATTTAATATATATGTCAGTGCACTTACACAATTGAATTTGGATTACCATCACAGAATGCCCACCACCGATGCTCGCATACTGAGAAGAATCGTAAGAGATAATCTTTACAGAGGACATTCGGCGCTTGCAACAATTCAAATGTGGGCGAGTGTGAGGAAGGGAGAAGACAGGAATATATTCCCTTATCAAGAAAATGCGGATGTAATGTTTAATTCCGCTCTCAGCTATGAATTAGCAGTTTTGAAAAGAAAGGTGGAAGGACTTTTGCTTGAGATAGATGATTCAAGTCCGGAATATCCCGAAGCTCAGCGATTATTGCAACTTCTCAGTTTTTTCAAAACAATTGACGATAAAGAGGTCCCGCCGACATCAATATTAAGGGAATTTATAGGCGGTTCAAGCTTTAAATATTAAATTTAAGCCAACCTTTTAATCCTTTCGAAATCGGCTTTAACCATAATGTTGACCAGTTCTTCAAATGTAATTTTGGGTTTCCACCCAAGTTCCGTTTGAGCTTTACTGCTGTCCCCTATAAGTATATCTACCTCCGAAGGCCTGAAGTAACGGGGATTAACACCGATTATCTCTTTACCCGTGTTCTTATCTATTCCAACCTCGTTAACACCTTCTCCTTTCCATTCTATTTCAATGCCTAAAGCTCTGAACGTGTGCTCGCAAAATTCTCTAACCGAATGCGTTTCCCCCGTTGCTATGACGTAATCATCCGGGGTTTTGGACTGTAACATAAGCCACATCGCATAGACGTAATCTTTTGCGTATCCCCAGTCCCTCTTTGCATTGAGGTTACCGAGGAATAATTTATCCTGTAATCCCAGTTTAATTTTAGAGGCGGAAATTGTTATTTTTCTTGTAACAAAATTTTCCCCGCGTCTAGGGGATTCGTGGTTAAATAATATGCCGTTTACGGCAAACATATTGTATGCTTCCCTATAATTTTTAACTATCCAGTAACCGTATAACTTCGCGACACCGTAAGGACTTCTGGGGTAAAACGGTGTTTTTTCCGTTTGAGGAATTTCCTGCACTTTCCCGTATAACTCCGAAGTCGAAGCCTGGTAAAATTTTGTATTAACACCTGTTTCCCTTATTGCGTCTAGAAGCCTGAGAACACCTACGGCATCTGTTTCTGCGGTATATTCCGGTACCTCAAATGAAACTCTTACATGGCTTTGAGCGGCGAGATTGTATATTTCATCGGGGTTCACCTTCTCGATTATCCTATTTAAATTGCTTGAGTCGGTCATGTCTCCGTAATGCAGAAAAAAAGTCTTATTGTAGAGTTCACGATTCATTGTCAGGTGATCGATTCTCTGCCTGTTTAGGCTTGAGGAACGTCTTATTATACCATGAACTTCGTATCCTTTTTCCAATAGCAATTCTGCCAGATAACTGCCGTCCTGTCCCGATATGCCTGTGATTAGAGCTTTTTTCATATTTCACCTCTTAAAAGTATTTCTTTTATCTCATTTAACGTTTTTCCCTGTCTGTCCTTATCTGAAATTACAGGGTTATCTATGGGCCATTTTATACCTACTGTAGGATCGTCCCATAAAAGTATGATTTCCGATTCCGGATTATAGTACTCCGTGCATTTATAGTTTAAGATTGTATTATCTTCAAGGGCAGCGAAACCATGGGCAAACCCCGGAGGAATGAAGAGCTGTTTATATTCTATGTCGTCCAGCTCAATTGAGAAGTACTTGCCGAATGTCGGAGAATTTAAACGTAAATCAACTGCAACGTCAAATATTTTCCCCCTGACAACACGGACGAGTTTTCCCTGAGCAAAATTTCCTGTTTGAAGGTGCATTCCTCGTATGGTTCCTACCATTGACATTGATTCGTTATCCTGAACAAAGCGGGAGACAACACCGCTTTTCGTATATCTTTTGAGGTGGTAAGTTTCAAAAAAATAACCTCGTTTATCCTTAAAGATCTGCGGTGTTATTATTAAAAGTCCTTCAAAATCGGTTTTATCTACATTCATTATTCACCATAAGTGTCTTTATAGTATAAATTATATTCTTTATCCGTTGAGTTTTCAAGCCATTTGCGATTATCGATATACCAGCGCACGGTTCTTTCCAGAGCGGTTTTTAATTCTGTTTCCGGTTTCCAATTCAGTAGGCTCCTTATCTTATCTGTCTTCAATGAATAACGTTTGTCATGCCCTTTTCTGTCTTTTACAAATCTTATCAAGGAATAATCAATGTCTGAGTTAGTATAATTTTTAACAAGGTCAATTATAATCTTAGCAATTGCGATATTGGAGATTTCGTTTCCACCACCGATGTTATATATTTCACCGCTCTTACCTCTGTTTATAATAATATCAATTGCTCTGACATTATCTTCCACATAAAGCCAGTCTCTTATATTGCCGCCGTCTCCGTATATGGGAATTGGTTTTTTGTTTAAACAGTTGTTAACGATCAGAGGTATGAGTTTTTCGGGATATTGGTAGGGACCGAAATTGTTGGAGCTTCTTGTAATAATTACAGGTGCTTTGAATGTTCTTACAAAGGAGTATGCCAAAAGATCGGCAGAAGCTTTTGAAGCGGCATAAGGACTGCTGGGGAAAAGGGGGGAAACCTCGGAAAAACTCTCTTTATTTTTTGTTTCTCCGTAAACTTCATCTGTTGAGATTTGAATAAAACGTTTGTTTGGAATCCATTTTTCATCTTTGTAGAAATTGTCTTTAAAATGTTCCAATAATTTGAATACGCCGAAAGTATTTGTTTGAATGAAATTTTCAGGCGATTTAATACTCCTGTCTACATGGGATTCTGCAGCGAAGTTTACAATTATATCTGGAGAGTATTTCTTGAATATTTCTGAGAGAGTTACATCATCTGTTATATCTACCTTTATAAATTTATAATTATCATGAAAATCCTTTTCTATATCAGATAAATTATTCTCGTTACCGGCATATGTTAACTTGTCCAAATTAATTACACGAATACCATTACCGTATCTTTTAAACAGAAACCTTATAAAATTGGATCCTATAAAACCGGCTCCGCCTGTAATAAAGTATGTGTTCTTATTTATATTCATAGTCTAAGGGATTATATTTAATTTATATGTATGCGTCAAGGAGATTGTTGAAAAGACGGTTTAAAATTATACGCTAAGTAATGTCTTCCAATTTAATTTCAAGAAACTCGAATATATCTTCGAATAATTCCTTCAAGAGTTCAATGTTTACTTTAAATATAACATTCTTCCCCTCTTTTCTTCTATGTAGAAGGCGTGCACTTTCTAACACTTTGAGATGATGAGAGGCAACGGATGCGCTCATATCAAATTCTTGTGCAACGTCACCTACACAGAACTCCTTATTGGAGAGATAACGCAATATTTCAAGCCTTCTCTCTTCAGAGAGAGCTTTGAATATACGAGCCTTTTCTCTTAAAGTTAATTTCATAATACTCAGTTTCACAATATTTATAGTAATACTTATAACTTAAAACTCCGTTTAAATCAATATGATAATAATGGAAGGGGATATTTTTGAACATTTTACTATTAAGCCTCCTCTTTTTTAAGAGCGGCATAAATTCCGACGATTAGTATTATAATACCTGAGATGAGATCATTCCATAAATTGCCGCTTTTACTTCCGACTATGCCGGGTATAAAGGCGGCTATAACTAGCCAGATGCCCATGATTGCGTTAATCCAGCAGATTGCCTTTTTAGCACCGACTGCCATGAAAGCGAAAATAGCGACCAGAATTCCTACGATGAGGTCATTCCACAAACTCCCGGACTTACTAGCAATGATTCCGGGAATAAAAGCAGCGATTACAAGCCAAATTCCTAATGCGAAGTTAACCCAATTTTCCCACATTATGTGCCTCCTTTTAGTTTATCGTTCCCCCTTCCATTATCATTCATTATAACATTCATACAATTATATTATAATGAAAATATGAAAAAATGCAAGTGTTTTTTTTAAAAAAATTAAATAATTGAGATAGGAGGAATTTTTGGAATATAAGCCCTTATTGGTTATAGGTATGGGCATATTTACCACTTTTATACATTGAAATTGATAGAGATATATCATGCAGAGTTTCCATAATTGAAAACTATAAGCGGGATTATTTGTAATCTGTCATTCTGAACTTGTTTCAGAATCTCATTAATGCCTTGAATTTTATTCAAGGTTACATTACTAAATTCCCCTCGGAAAGAGGGGGGCTGACGGATGTCAGGACGGGGTGTTCTAAAATAAGTGAGAAGTGGGAACTAAGAAGTTAAGTCGGAAGTTATTATCCTATTTCTTTATTTCTTAATTCTAACTTCTTATTTGATAACTTGCGACGAAGTCGTCCTACTTGAGACGAAATCCCGTTAATTGCAGCGTAGTCGTTTAGGCCGTCAGGTGGTAAGTATGTCCGTACCTATCTACTACATAAAAGGATTGCTTCATTGACATAATTAAAAATCGGATTATAATATACCTATGAAATTATTTCCCGAATGTGTTCCCTGTGTTTTGAATCAGGGGATAAGGACTATAAAGAAAGTTACAAACAGCCCGGATGAGCAATGGCGGTTATTGAGAACCGTCTATGATAAAATGGGTGAAAAGTGGCATCAGGGTATGTCCCCTATCGAGTTATCATTAATTGTAAATGATATAATTGTAAAAAATTCCAATAAAAGTGATCCTTATTTAAAAGATAAAGATTTGCAAAACGAACATGCCCTTGAATATTATGAGCAGATTAAATCCAATGTCATGAATGCCGCAAATCCGATTAAAGAGGGGGTAAGGTATGCAATATGCGGGAACAAGATCGATCTCGGTATTTTTGCGGACATTGATGTGAAAGAAACAGTGGATTTATGCAGCAACATAAATATCTCGGATGACGATGTTAATAATTTTACAAAAGCAATCGAGGGGAAGGATAAAATTCTCTATTTAACGGATAATGCAGGTGAAATTGTTTTTGATAAGATATTGATAGATTTGATGATAGATGCCGGCAAGGATTTGTATGTCGGAGTGAGAGAGTCCCCTATTATAAATGATGTTACCGAAAGAGAAGTGGAAAAACTCGGTTTTGATATGAAGAGGATTTTACCTGTAAGAATCGGAGATTTTCAAACCCTGCAGGATTTTCCGCTTGTTATCTCAAAAGGGCAAGCGAATTTTGAAATGTATCACGGTATGAAAAATACATATTTTTTATTTATGGTTAAATGTCAAATTTTGGCAAAGGCACTAAAAATGCCTGTTTATTCGATATTTTTTGGAAAATACGGAGATGAAATATGAAAAAAAGAGCGTTTATTCTCGTATATGACGGCGCAGGAATAGGTGAGCAGGAAGATAGTTATAAATTTGGTGACGAGGGTAGCAATACTTTGAAACATACAATTGAGTATAAAAAAGGGCTTAAAATTCCCAATCTTGAAAAAATGGGGCTCGGCAAAATAATTCCCATCAAAGGAGTAAAAGGGAATATCAAAGCAGTAGGCGGTTACGGGAAGATGAGAGAAAAATCCAACGGGAAGGACAGTGTTACGGGACATTGGGAAATAGCCGGACTTATTCTTGAAAAAGGGTTCAGAACTTATCCCAACGGTTTTCCAAAAGAGTTAATTGACAGATTTAAAAAGGAAACCGGTGTAAAGGGGGTTTTAGGGAATAAAGTAGCTTCGGGAACAGTTATAATTGAAGAACTGGGGTTGAAACACCTAAAAACCGGATTTCCCATTGTATATACATCTGATGATTCAGTATTTCAGATTGCATGTCATAAGAGCATTACTCCGGTTGAGAAGCTTTACGAATATTGCGAAACAGCGAGAAAAATATTGGACGACGGATACGATGTTGCCAGGGTGATTGCAAGACCTTTTGAGGGAACATTGGGACATTTTGTAAGGACATATGAGAGGAGGGACTTTGCAGTGCCACCTGTAGGGGAAACAATTCTCGATAAACTTAAAAAGGATGGAAAGGATGTTATTGGTGTCGGGAAAATAGGAAACCTGTTTTCGGGCAGGGGGCTTACAGAAGACCATCACACACACGGAGATGAGGAGGGGCTAAAACTGACGCTTGATTTGATAGCCAGAAAAGATTGGGAAGGATTGGCGTTTATTAACTTAGTTGATTTCGACACGAAATACGGACACAGAAACAATGTGGAAGGGTATAGAAAAAACCTGGAGTTCGCAGATACGTATCTCGGAAAAATTTTGGCAAAACTACATAAAAATGATCTGTTTTGCCTTACAGCAGATCATGGCAATGACCCTACCACGCCGAGCACCGATCATTCCAGAGAATTTGTTCCTTTGCTCTGTTATTCACCTATGGGGCAGAGCGATGTTTCTCTGGGTATTAGAGATACTTTTGCCGATTTGGGAGCGACAATAACCGATTATTTCGGCATAAAATCAGATAACGGCAGGTCATTTTTGAATCTGTTGGTAGGAGAATGAAATTACTTTTCACTCCTGGAGAATATAAGAAATATTTTAAAAAAACACTTAAAAAGCTGTTTGAGGAGAATAAAGATCCGCAAAGCATAGCCATAGGTGTTGCCATAGGAGTTGCAATTGCCATAATACCGGTTTACGGCTTTCAAACGGTTTTAGCTGTAGCTGTAGCAACTCTCTTTCGCCGCTTTAAAATAAATAAAATAGCGGTAATTCTCGGTTCCCAATTGTCAATCCCGCCCATTGCCCCCTTTATATTTGCCGTTGATTACGGAGTGGGAAATGTCATTACGGGGAAAAATTGGGTTTGGATAAAGTTGGGGAATGATATTTTCTCGCAAATAGGGAGGATTTATATTTTAATTCTGCTGGGTAGCTTTATTGTTGCGCCGGTAGCATTTTTTATATCCTATAAAATTACAAAAAAGTTAATTTACTCCTTGAAAAAGACTCAATAAATTGTGTAAAATAAATATATGAGCAATGAAATTCATTTTGCAATTCTGATTTTGTCAGGTTTGCTGAGTTTGGTTTTATTTTTATATTCTCTTATGCGTGTCAGATTAAAAACAATATATATACCTTTGGCTTTTTTTGCTCTAGGTATCACTTTTATGTCTTTTTCGGATGCTGTATATTATAATTATTCTTCTATTTATCATTACAAGATTGCAATATTTGAGTATATTTTTATAAATATGATATCAATTTCATGGTTTAGTTTGATGATTGAATTTACCGGATATTTAAAAAAGTGGTTTAAACAACTTGTTATTGTTGCCGTTATATTTTCCTTTAGCGGTTATTTAGGGGTTATTACAAATCCGTTTCACCATCTTTTTTATAGATATTCTACAATATTCTTTAGTTCGAATGAAGTTTACGGACCTTGGTTTTGGTATAATTCCGTAATTAATTATATATTAATTATTACCGGTATCGGACTGGTTGTATATAAGGATATGAGAGAAGTGAGTAAGAGAAACATATTGCTTGTGATAGGAGTAGTTATTCCGATTATAGCAAATATTATATATATATTTGATTTGGCTAATCTGCATTACGATATTACTGCCGCTGCTCTTTCGATTTCGGCAGTTGTATTTCTATATGTGACGATACTTGAACATGAAATGGAAAAAGATCTGATAGAGCCCGCATATCTAATGAATAATATAGATATAGGTGTTTTTTCAATATCAGGTAGCAAAGTAGTGGCACAAAATTCCGCATTCAATGAGATTTTATCCCATAAAGGGAAATTTTATAAAGTTACGGACATCATACAATACCTTAATGAGTATACAGTTGCTTCAAATGAAATAATTGAAAATGCTCTCCTTTCACATGGGAAAAATGTATCTAAGGAAATAAAATTAAAGGGAAGCGGAAAAATAATAAGGGTTGATGTTAAGTCTGTTTACAAAGAAAGCAGAGAAATTGGAAAGATAGTAACATTAATGGATCTAAGCGATTTGGAGAATGTAGAAAAATTAAATAAAGCTCTTCAGGAAATGAATGCTCAGTTAGAGGAACAAAAGGAAAAACAAATCAGAATATTGGGGCATCTGTCACACGATTTAATGACCCCCGTTACGTCTATAGAAGGATATATCAAATATATACTGGAGGGGAAACTCGGAGAGATATCGGAAAAACAGAGAAAATCTCTTTTAATTGTCGATAAGAATATGATTAGACTGCAAAAAATGTTGGAAAATGTTCTTTTAATTACTAAGTTGGAAACCGCTAAGGATATCTATAATAAGAAATTGTTTGATATTAAAGTACTCATAATTGAGATTTATGAGGAGAGAAATATGCTGGCGGTAGAAAAGGGGTTTGACTTTAAATTAAATATTGAATTAAAAGACACTATGATTTTGGGCGACAGAGAAAAAATTCATACCGTTATCGATAATTTATTGGACAATGCATTTAAATATACGGAGCCGTTTGGTCAAATTATTTTATTTGCGAGAAACGAAGCCGAAAACATCATTTTCGGAGTAAAGAACAAAGGAAAATATATCGATAAGGAGTATATAGAGAGGATAACGGAACCATTTGTGCGTTTAAAGTCCGTCACCGATAAAAAGGGAGTAGGATTAGGGCTTGCCATAGTTAAATCAATTGTGAATGCCCATAACGGAACATTCAAAGTAGAAAGCTCTAAAAGCGGTTTTAATACTTTCTCCGTTACAATACCTCAGTACTAAACAACAACTATATTGGCTATTTTGCCCTTTATGTAGATAAATTTCTTTATTGTTTTTCCGGTTGTGTAGTGAAGTACCCTTTCGTTTTTGAGTATTAATTCCTTCACATCGGATTCATTACTGTTAATGTCAATTTCAACGGTAGTCCTTAATTTACCGTTTATTTGAACTGCAAGTGAAATCTTTTCCTCTTTCAGTATATCCTCATCATACTTGGGCCATTCTTCATCAAATATGGAAGATTCTTTTCCCGTGAAGTGCCATAATTCCTCGGCAAGATGCGGAGCGTAAGGAGAAAGAACAATTAGGAATTTATCAAGGGTATTTTGTAAAAATTCAGTATTAATCTCCTTTTTAACATAATCATATGCATCATTTACAAATTCCATCATTCTGGCAATTGATGTATTAAAACTGAAACGTTCCGTATCCGTTTCAACACTTTTAATGGTGTAATGTAATCTTTTCTTAAGAGATTTACTTTCCTCTTTCGTTTTCCCTTCTGTAAAGTAATATGTTTTGTACAATCTGTATATCCTCGATAGAAATCTGTGTATACCGTTTATTCCCTTATCATCCCAGTCGCCCCCTTCTTCATAGCTTCCCATGAACATCATATACATACGGAAAGTGTCGGAACCGTATTTTTCGACAAATTCATCCGGATTGACAACATTTCCTCTGGATTTGGACATTTTAGCGCCGTTTCTCGTTATGGTGCCCTGATGAAAGAGGTTTGTGAAGGGTTCATCAAATTGTATTTCTCCCGCATCGTATAACATTTTTGTTACGAATCTGGCATAAAGTAAATGCATTGTAGCATGTTCGGCACCGCCGATATATTGATCCACGGGCAGAAGCTTATCCACCATCTCTTTATTGAAGGGGTAGTCGTCAATGTGAGGATCGGGATATCTGAGATAGTACCATGATGAGCAGACAAAAGTGTCCATTGTATCGGGATCTCTTTCGGCATCTCCTCCGCATTTGGGACATTTAACGTTCATGAATTCCGGAACAGAGGCAAGGGGCGATTTCCCTTTGGGATTAAAATCAACATTTTCGGGAAGTTTTACCGGGAGATCATCAACAGGGACGGGAACCGTACCACATTTGGGGCAGTGTACAATGGGAATCGGCGCTCCCCAATAACGCTGGCGTGATATTAACCAATCTCTCAATCTGTAATTTATGTGCCGTTTTCCTATACCTTTTTCTTCAAAGTAATCTACAATTCTCTTTTTAAAATCTATAGAAGATATACCGTTAAAATCACCTGAATTGATCATAATACCGGGTTCCGTATAAGCATCACTCATACTTTTTGAATCGATTGTCACATTTTCCGGTTGTATAACTATTTTTATAGGAAGATTAAACTTTTTTGCGAATGCAAAATCTCTTGTATCATGTGCGGGAACAGCCATCACCATTCCTGTTCCGTAGCTTGCAATAACATAATCGGATATCCAAATGGGAATCTCTTCTCCGTTGACTGGGTTAATTGCATAGCTGCCCGTAAAAACCCCGGTTTTTTCATGTTCGGTGGATTGCCTTTCAATTTCGTTTTCCGTAAGTGTTTTGTTAATGTACTTTTCAACTTCATTTCTCTGGGCATCTGTGGTCAATTTGCTTACAATGGAGTGTTCGGGAGCAACAACACAATAAGTGACGCCGAAAATTGTATCCGGCCTTGTTGTGAAAACCGTTAGTTTCAGGTCTTTATCTTTCACGGGGAATTCTATCATAGCCCCTTCACTTCTGCCTATCCAATTTCTTTGCATTATCTTTGTCTTTTCCGGCCAGTTGATCCTTTCCAACCCTTCCAGTAATCGGTCTGCATAATCGGTAATTTTGAAAAACCACTGTTTCAGGTTGCGTTTTATCACTTTTGTTCCGCATCGTTCACACTCTCCGTCTGCTGTTACCTGCTCATTTGCAAGAACCGTTTGGCAGTGGGGACACCAATTAACGGGAGCTTCCTTCTGATAAGCCAGTCCCATTTCGTACATTTTGAGAAAAACCCATTGTGTCCATTTATAGTATTTCGGATCACTTGTGTCTATCTCATAATCCCAATCGTACATCGCACCTATTGCTTTCAACTGTTTTTCCATATATTCAATATTGTTACGGGTGCTGATAGCTGGGTGTATCCCGTGTTTTATAGCATAATTTTCCGCGGGAAGTCCGAATGCATCAAATCCCATGGGCTCGAAAACGTTAAAACCTTTTAATCTCTTATAACGGGCAAACGTATCGGCCGGTCCGTAGTTGTACCAATGTCCTATGTGCAGTTTATTCCCTGAAGGATAACTAAACATAACAAGGTTGTAGAATTTGGGTTTGTTGCTGTTTTTATTAAATTTATATGTTCCCTTTTCTTCCCACCATTTTCTCCATTTAGTCTCTATTTCCGAAGGATTGTATATCATATTATTCATAGTGCCTCCATGTCCCGTTTTGTGCTATTTTAATGTTAAAATCGTTTTTTGTAAAGTAGTTTATTTCCCACCTGATCTTCGCATTTAAATATAAATATCCCTTTGCTCGGGATATCTTTGTTTGATATGAATTTAAATCCCTTTTTTATAGGTATTGCCAGTAGTCTGTATCTGTTAAAGTAACCTTTTCCTGAATTAATGTTTATTCCGGAAGTGCTATCGGATGCTGCAACAAATATAGTATCCGCTACCCTGTAAACAGTGTCCGCATAAGGCGGGATTGTATCCGATTTTGTCCCTATGCTTATGTCCCGGGAAATATATACTCTTTTAGTGCCAAGGTAACCGTTGGTTTCAGTGTTATAAAATATCATTTTCTTTTTGTATCTCTTGTTTGTAACCACGATAGGTGACTCAAAGGGAGTATCAGAGAATGAAAAGTTAAGAATTCCGTTTTCATATCTGATATGCGCTACAACGTTCTCTCTAACAGCATTTTGTTTAAGTTTGATGTTAAAATTCCCCTTATCTATGGACATACCTTTAGGAGAAAATCTGTAAAATGTGTCTGATGTGATAAAAACCGTATCCGATTTCGGTGAAAAGAAAAAATGGTACTTTCCATTAGTTTCTATCGATTTAAGCAAAAGGGTGTTCCTAAACGGCAGCCTTTTCTCGTCCGAAATTATTTGAATAATGCCGTTGGGGAAAAGAGTGTCTGAGTTTAATGCGACAGTATCTCTTTTGCATGTTTTTTTATCTATGAAGAATGTAAAAGTATCCGCATTGCCTGAAAAATCTTGAGCCGTTATGACTATTGCGGTTTTTCGGGGGAGGGTTGGCATATCGATGTCGGGTAGTTTCGGGCTGTCGTATAATCGTATACCAGGTTCATTTTTGTCACTTATAAAATACCAGGCTGCCGAATGATTATTGTAATATGAAAAACGGTTTGCCGTAAAAAGCGCTTTTATTTTATTCCCGATTTTTGTTTTGATTAAATAGGGAATTGTCGCATATTTTTTATCATCGATGTTGTCCTTGCAGTAAACTGCAATCCCAAATTGTCCCGCTAAATTGATTGTATCGTTTTTGTGTACGACAACCGGTATAGGAAGTGACGAGGCCTGGGAGCTGTCATTCAAAGGAATGATTAATATTGAATCTATCTCCGGAGGAATCGTGTCTTCAATGTCCAAAAAAACAAGGGGGTTTATGGGATTATTCAGTGAATCACGCATCTCAAAATGAAGATGGGGGCTTCCTATACCTGTGGCTCCCGTATAAGCTATGACTTCGTTTTTTGTCACGGGAAATTTGTGGTTGAAGTAAAGGCTTTGAGTGTATTTGAATGTCCTGAATTGCTTCTTTAATACGTATCTGTTTATATCATACCTGAATCGTGACAGATGGGCGAATACATATATTTTGCCCGATCTACCTTTCATATAGATAGCTTTCCCGTATCCGCCGTTAAATATGTGAATGTGGTAGATTTCACCGTTTTCGGGAGAAATCACGGGAAAACCGGTTTTCATATATGTACCGAAATCGATTCCCGCATGATATCTCATAGGCCTGGGTTCCATAAATCCGGAAGTCACGTATGTATTTTGAGGAAGCGGATAATAGAGGATTAGAGCCGTTAAAATCGGGTAAAGAATAATCATGATTATAAATAACAGATTTTTATATGGGCGTCAAATCGGAAATATAAATTTAATCTTGATAAAATATAATAATTATAATACAATTAACTTAATGAAAAGAAATCTGTTAATGATTGATGATGACCGTTATAGTTTGGATACTACGGAGGAGATTATCCATACATATATGGATAATGTTAATGTGTTTACTGCTTTAAATGGAAAAGAAGGGATAAGATTGGCTAAAAAGCATAAGATGGATGTTGTTTTGCTTGATTTGAATATGCCTCAAATGAACGGTATAGAAGTTTGCAAGATTTTAAAGGATATGGATGAAACAAAATATACACCTGTTATATTTTTTACGGGAACGGATGTGGATTCTTCAGTCAGATCGCAAGCCCTTGCTGTTGGCGGAGATGAGTTTATATCAAAACCCATTCAGGTGGTTGAGCTTGTAGCGAGAATAAATGCTATGCTTCGGATTAAAAGAATGAGAGATAAGATAGAAGAAGAAAAGAAGATAGCGGAAGATAATTTATCTTATATGAAAATGTTTTGGGAATTTTCTTCGGAAATGTTAAAAACCGACGATTTATATGAATTGGCTGATAAAATAACTCGTAACGGGGTTAGTCTTACAAATGCTTCCGGAGGATTTATAAATATATATGACAATATAGAAGATAAGTTTGTAAATCTATCCTTATTTAAAAAGGATTATAAAAAGGAATATACGTCATCTTTCGAAAAATTAAAATTCGTTGGTTTTACGGGATTGTCCTCTTTGATTGTTAATGATGTGAAATCATATTGCAAGAAAAATAAAATCGATGAGGCAAAACTTCCATTTAAAAACATGATAATAATACCGATTATTGCTAAAAAATATATTTTCGGTGTCCTGGTTTTATTTGATAAAGAGAAAGGTTTTGATAAAGAAGATGTAATGAGAATGGAAACGTTTTCTAATTTTGCTTCCGGAGTTTTATATAATTTTTATTTCTCCCGAAAGCACCTTTCTCTATATGAACAACGTTATGAGTCGTTATTTAATTTAATAGACACTCCGCTTTTTATTGTTGATGACAAAGGGGAGTTTGTTGATTTAAATGATGCTTTTGCCAGATTATTCGGGTGCAAGAACAAATACGAGCTTGATGCAAATAATTTTTTCGATCTAATTGAGGATAAGAGTGATGTGCTTTTTATCAAAAGAGGCTTGGAAGTTAAGGACAGTATAAAAGGATTGCAAATTACATTAAAAGTTAATAAAAACGAGAAATTGAACGTTGTTTTGAATGTGGAGAAAGAAGGTGCTGTAAGCGAAGGAAAATATTACATAAAGGGAAGCTTATCCGAGTTATTAAAAATGACCGAAATTGAACGGAAAGGACAATTGTATAAAAGAATAAACGATTTTCATACTATACTTGATAGAGAATTTTTAAATGAACCGAATAGAATATATCAAAATTGTGCGGAAATAATAAGAAAGGTTCTGGGATTTGACGGCGTCATAATAGCTGTTTTCAATAGATATAATAAGGGATATAAAACATTGGGATCTTCCGGTTTAAAAGTCGAAGACGGTAGATATGATTTTAGTGATGATGTATTAAATAAGATAAAATCCGGGGAGAAGAGTATATATAAATTTCAACAAAACTTATGGGGAACAAACAACATAGTAATACCTTTAAAAGAGAGAAAATCAAAGGTTGTCAGAGGATTTATTTCAATAATTTACAACGAGGATATTAAGGATAAAAGCACTTTAATGGAATCGATAATTACATTCGGAAATAGATTAATGAGTGAAATAGAACGACGTGAACTTGAAGAAAACATCGAATTCTACAGTTCATTGATAGATGTGCTTTTAAATGAGCATGAATCACCCATAGTTGTTATAGATAAACTGTATACGATAAAGTATGCTAATTATGCGTTTAGGAAACTGATCGGAGTTGTTGATACAGAGGGAAAACATTGCTTTAAGTTTGTTCACAATACGGATTTACCGGTAGATTTTTGCCCGATAGCCAAAGGGTTTATCGGGACGACAAAAAAGGAAGAAAAGTATTTCGAACCGTTTTTAAATAAAAATATAATTGAATCTATCATACCGATTATAGGGACTAAAGGGAATTGGGGATATATATTGGAATTCAGAGACGATAAGAAATAAAATAATCGATTGGAAGGTATTTTGTATGCATTTATCTGTCCCGCTTTATAACTCGTGACGAAATCGTTTACTTCTTACAATCGGTCATTCCGAACTTGATCCGGAATCTCAATGAGCCCCAACTTCCTACTTCTCACTTCTTACTTGAAAACTTGCGACGAAGTCGCTATACCTATCTACTCCGTTATACTTCATATAACTTGATTTATGGCGTTCATTATGCTATATTCAAAACTATGAAAAATTTTAGATATTTTGTTCTTCTTTTCATTTTTACAACTG
>WFRF01000195.1 GCA_015486655.1 Caldifarciminota bacterium
CCGGAAGCTTTTGCCATGAATATGAGCATTGGAAAATTTTCAGCTTCCTGAATAGCTATTGTTTCGGGATAGGGCTGATAAAATGCTTCCCCTATTTCTCCCGTAAAAGGGAATCTTCCCGCATCGCCGTATCCCCAGTCCATAGCGTCTCCGTTTGTATTATACAGAATGTTGCCCGGCTGTCCGGGTGTATAACCGTTGTAGATCACAGAATTTCTGGCAATATAATTAAATTTATCCGAATCAGGTGTCGGGTTGTCCGTATAACACCACGGGTAGAGGAGAAGATTTGAATAACTGTGGTAATTCATAATAATATTTATATTCGTATTGGATGATATAAAACTCATCATATTTTGAGTGATGGGCTAACTTCCGGCGCTCGGTCCTCTGTATGTTTCGGAGCTTGAATCGGGGCTGGAACCGCTGTTGTCGTATCCCCAATTATATGTATAATTCCTGTTGGGATCAACACCGTCGGAACTCTCGTCAAATACGCCGTTATTGTTGTTGTCCCTTTTATTTTTTCTCCACATACCATCGGAAGATGAATCGGAATCCCAAATGTAACCGTCCGGATTTTCAACGGGTATGATGTAAATTTCTCTGTTATTTAAAATCCAATTAATAGTGGGATCCGTATTATAATGCTCGCAGAGGTATTTTGCAAAATCAACAGTTACATTACAACTGATTGGTTCTCTTGCGTGGTGAACGCCTACAATCAGAAATGAAGGTTCATTTTCGTTAACATTGGGATTAACGGAGATTTTCATAGCCCATTGTTCATTTCCGCCTCTGCTTGTTCCGATGGAGTATTTTGCCGTTGTCAGGTTAGGAAATTCATTATGAATGCTGTCCAGTTCGGCTTTCATTTCCCAATATGTATAGTACGGACCAAATTCATATCTGCCCTTCAATTTCATCTCTTCCCATCGTTTAGTGTAATTGGGGATTATAACTTTATAGTTTAATCCCATTGAAGATAGTTTCGGTTCCTGGTCCTTTGTTATAATTGCATCAATAAAGAAATCCGGTTTTCCGGAGACAATGTCATCTATTCCGTTTCGATACAATTTTTCAATTGCACTTGTTGTGTTTGAAGAAAAGATACGGACTTTCATTCTATAAAAATCCGATGAAAATAAACCTACTGCAACAAACAAAAACATTGAAAAAAACAGAGCCTTTTTCACACAACCTCCTTTGTTTTATTCATTCTATTTTTTTATTGTTGTAATGTCAAGTGCATGGAAAATATAAGCTTGACAAAATTGCACAGTTATTTATAATGAATGAATAAAAATTTGCATTTAATGTTATTTTTGTCATTTTAAGGAGGTTGTATGAAAAGAATAATATTCTCTGTAATTATTTTTGCTTCTTTTATGATCAGTTGTACTACTACACCAACGATACAGGTTACACCCAACAGAAATGTTGTAATGGAACTTTTTTCTGCCAACTGGTGCCCCAATTGTCCCAATGCCGAATTTGCACTTGATAAAATGGTTAATAACAATGATGTTATCGCTGTTGTTTATCATCCTACAACAAATGATACATTCGGGACATCGGAAACAGATGCAAGATTCAACTATTATGGTTTAACTACATCTCAAACACCGGAAATGGTTGTTGACGGAAAAATAAAAATACTCGGAGCGGAAGATACAACCATATACAATGCATATCTCAACACCTTTTTGAGTGAAGATAGTACGCATGTTCCTGTAGAAGCCGGGATCGACACCATAGCAGTTACGGACTCATCGATATATGCCGGTATATGGATAAAAAATGTTGATAGCACGGCGGTGAATTATACCGTTAGATACCTTCTCATAGAAAATGCAATTAAATATACTGCACAAAACGGAGAAACCTTGCATCAGTATGTGGCAAGGAAGTTCTTTCCTGATGAAAACGGTATAAGTATTGCTATCCCAGCGGGAGGAGAACTTGATACGGTAATAGATCATAACTGTTCTATGTTGCATTCCAATATGCAAGGGGCATTGATAGTTATGGTTCAGAATGACAGCTCAAAAGAGGTAATACAGGGAGCTGTAAAGAATTTCTCCATTGTTCCTGGTGATACAGAAATACAGGATACTTCGTTTTTGTCTGTAGATGCACCATTAAATGACACTCAGTCTCTTAATACACAGGAATACATTCATATAATTGTTAATAATACAAAAACGGATAGCATTTATTCATTGCAGGTTACGGTTGCTCCATTTGCGGATAGCGTTACTGATTGGGTTAATTGTGCTTTTGGAATGTGTTATATGTCCGATACAAACGGAATAACATTTCCTACTCAAACGGATACAATATCGACAGGGACAAAAGATACGTGCGAATTGCATATAACTTACGGTAGTGATCCCGGAGAAGGGAAATATATATTTAGAATAAAGAAAGCAAGTGAGATGTTCTATACGGATAGTTTAGTAATAACAAGGGTGGCGAATTAGCGTTCAAACAATTTTTTCACAAATGGAGGTTTGTATGAAAAAAGTTTTCTTCTTGTTTGTGATTTTAGTTGCATTGAATTATACCGTAAATGCTGATTCTTCAGTCATAGTTTCAAAGTTATTGAATAGAGCGAGCAATGATACGATCTATTACGATGATGGGAATGCAGCTAAACAACTTTCAGGAAGTGCATATTGGGCTGTAAAATTTGATGTTTCTCCTGAATTGCCATTTTCGGTGACTTCTGCAATGGTTTATCTGGATTCAACAAACGCTGATACATGTGTGGTATCGGTTTGCCCTGATTCCAATGGTAAACCGGGGCTTGCATCTGAAACGGATACGTTTATTGCAACAAATGGATGGCAGATAGTTAATTTTGATTCTTCTCATTATTATAAAGGAGATTTTTGGCTAACATTTGTTATTATTGCTACGAGTAACGGACCATTTGTGACAGGAGATGAAACAGGAACCGGACACAGTTATTATTCGAATAATGGAAGTTATTGGATCAAGAAAACCGACACTGATTTTCTAATGAGAGCAATAGGGGATTTTGTACCTTTTGATCATGATGCAAAAACGCTATCGATAAAGACAAAAGGATATTATGATCCTTTTACGGTTATTACTCCGGAAGCCACAGTAATGAATAATGGGAGTAATACTGAAAATTTTGATGTCATATGTAAGATAGGAACAGGTTATACGAGTATCAAAAGTTTTACAAATATTGCTCCCGATTCGTCTTTTACCGTTCAGTTTGATACATTGACTCCGGACAGCGGAAGTGTTCAGGCTATAACGGTATATACCGATTTAGCAGGAGATCAGGTACCGCAAAACGATACGTTAACGGAACAGTTAATTGTACAGTATTACCCCAGAACAGTGCTTCTTGAAATGTTCACAGGAACATGGTGTTCTGCGTGTCCATATGCCGCAAGAGCTGCTGATCAACTTAAAAATGAGGTAGGTGATTCACTTTCCGTTATTGAGTACCATCTCTCGGATGATTATTCGTTTACAGGTGGCAATGTCAGAAGTAATTATTACAATATCCAATATGTTCCCACCGCTGAATTCGATGGAATTGTTGAAGAGATAGGGGGAGATACTTCAACATATAGTATTTACAGGAATTATTTCAATCAGAGAAAGGTTTTACCTAAGTATTTTAATATAAATATGACCGCACTATATAGAATTCATCAGGGGAACGGATATGTAGTGGCGAATATTTCCCCCATAGATACAATGCCTCATGGAAATTTGAAACTCAGGTATGCAATAGCTGAGACTGATATTGAACATGCGTGGCAAACGGAAGATTCCCTGTTTTGGGTGGCAAGAGAGATGTTACCTGATGCCTATGGGAAGTCTTTAACGGGGGCTATAAGCGATACCGAGTCGTTTACCATAGACGGAACCTGGAATATTGATAACTGTTATCTAACCCTTTTTATACAGAATGACAGCACAAAAGAAGTTTTGCAGACTAAAATCATAAAACTTGCCGATTATGCAGGAATTGGTGAAAAGAAATATGTATCAAGTATGGAAGGAAACAGCGATATTAGAATAGATTATATGAAGAGATCTATTTTTGTTAATGTAGGTAATTTTAATGACCGTGTAATAAGTTTATATGACATAAGGGGCAGCAGAGTGGCTAAAGAACATCTGTTAAAAGGAATAAACGAGATATCGCTAAACGGTTTGATTAAAAGAAACGGCATTTATTTTGCCCGTATAACGGATCGTAGCGGGACATTAAAAGGATTGAAAAAGTTTGTCGTATTGAAATAATTTTAAAGACAAGAAGGTCCGGCGTGGTAATTGATACCACGCCCGAACAATAGCATGAGAAATTTTGTTATATTTATTGTTTTTATTTTATTTTTTAGATTAATAACCTATGCTTCTGATACGTTGATGTATGACAACGGTAATGTGGGCTACAGCTATGCATCGGGTATATATAATTGGGCTGTTCTTTTTGACAATAACAGATTGTTTCTGCCTGATACGGCTCTGGTCAATATTATCGATGCCCACTCAAGTATTTGTTCTTTAAAGGTTTATTCCGACACCGGTTCATTCCCCGCAAGCCTATTGTATGATAAATCTTTTACGGCAAATAACGGATGGAACAAGATTCCCATATCGAACAGTGACACCATGACAGGTCCATTCTGGATTACATTTTATATTCCCACAACCGATAGTGGTCCCAAAATGGCATCGGATAACGACGGTGGTACGGGGCATAGTTATTACTATGCATCGGGGAGTTGGTTACAATTCACTACCGCCGATTTTATGATTCGATGCATGGGAAGATTTTTACCTTATCCCCATGATATAGCTTCACTTAAATTTGTAAATCCGAATACCGGGAACCTATACAACAACAATCATATTATTCCTAAAATAGAAATAATGAATGCAGGTTCGAACAGCGAATCTTTTTATGCAAAACTTCTTGTTTATAAGAGAACTAATGATATATACGCGGAGAGTGTATTCGTAAACAATATGATTCCGGGAGAATCTACGGATGTTGTATTTCCCGCCATTGATCTTATAAACGGTGATCTTTATAAATGGATTTATGTATCGAATTTAGGTAATGATGATTTTAAAATGAACGATACTTTATACTTAAATTCCACAACATGTCCCCTTCCCAACGAAAAGAGGACGGTTTTTATGGAATTATTCGATGCCTCCGGTTGTTCTTTTTGTCCCCCCAGCGCTTATGCCATGGACAGTATGGCGGAGAAATACGGAAGAGACAGCCTGGTAATACTACAATATCAGGTGAATAATGTGCAGGGGGATGAGTTTTCGGAGTACGGTTTGGATAAGCTTAATAATATTTACAATCAACAGGGTACCCCGTATACGTGGTTTGACAGTGATACGAATCTCTTGGGTACTACTGATGTTAACCTCAATTTTGCACGATTCGATTCAATTTATAATATGAGAAAACAGATCTATTCTCCCGCTAAAATCGAATTTATTAATGGTAATATTACGGCTGATTCCGGCCATTTTGATATAAATATTACCATAACAGGAGATATATCAAAGTATTACGATTATAAAACCATGACACATAATTTGACACTTGAGTATGCCGTTTACGAAAATAATATTTACGATGAATGGCCCAACGGTGACTCCGTTCATAATCATATAGTAAGAATTGCTGATGATATTGATATGGGTACCCTTTCATACGGCTCGGGAAAGGATGTTTCGATATCATTCCCCGTGGGAGAGACCGGCGGAAGACCATGGGAAAACTATTCGGGAGATTATCATAACGTCGGTTTTGCCGTAGTGTTATACAACAAAGTGGCAATTGATGATACATTGCCTGCTGAAGTACTACAATCAAAGGATGCGGAGGGTTATTTGGGACTAAGGAAAATTAGTGTTGATAATCCGGTAAACCGATTTAAAATAAAATTAATCAATAATGTTTTGCAAATTAATTCTTCATATAAACATTTTGATGTTTCTATATTTAACATAACAGGTTCTCGTTCATTTAACGGGCAAGGTTGTGAAAAAGTGATATTGGATTTAAAATCGATTTTAAAATCAAGAGGAATTTATTTTGTGCGATTAAAGAGTAAGAAGGATATTCAAACGAGAAAGATATTATTTATAAAATAGGGGAAGGATTTACCTTCCCCTGTTTCTTTAAATTGAAAAGGAGTATTTTAATTTTACTCCTTTAAACGGATCTTCGTATCGGCACACACCTCCCGAGCAAACAATTCCGCCTTTTCTTGAGCCGACTTCGAGCTGTAATGTATTATAATTCATAAAGTCAAATCTCAAGCCCCCAAGGGACCAAATAGTCCCTTCGTTACGGACATTTCTGTTCCGGTATGTGAATGTTCCGTATACGGTAAGTGAGGGTAATAATGTTAAATCCGCTTCGATTTCGCTGTCGAGGTATTTTAATGTATCTTCGGATGTAAACTCTTCTCTATTGATAAATTTCAGAGGAATCTTTGACGCTATTGAAAATTCAATATCACTCTTTAGCGTCTGTTTTAGATTTATATTTGAGTGCAAGTGATCCTCGTATATATAGTTTAAACTCAAATGAATGAATTTATTTCCGGGATAGGCTTCAAATGCCGAGTAGATTTCGGATAGTTTTTTATTCATCGCTTTGTTTGTGAAAAAAGCTGCATCCGTTTTAAAAATATCTGAGGAAAAACTTGTCTGGATATTCAAACGCCCTCCTATTTCATCCATTCCTCTGTTAATGGAATAACCGGAGTATGTAAGTGACGGGGCTTCGGCATATCTGAAGCCGGAACCGCCGAAGTCAAATGAATCGGCATAAAAAGTCTCAAGGGCGATTGTTGTACGAGACAGGTAAAGCGATATGTTTGCATAGGATAAAAACCCTTGATTGTTTCCGAATACGCTTCTGTCAAAACCGTTTCTGTAACTGAATGAAGAGTAAATCTCAAAATAATCCATCAGTAAATCCATATATATGTTTGCCAATCTGTCCGCTCTGTTATAAGATGCAATGCTCAGATAGTTTATACTGGTACCGAGTGTGAATCTGTTTTTTAAATTCAGATCCGCACCGGAGGCAAACAAAATATCAGTTGTATCATTATGAGTAATATAAATACCGTTTTTATATTCCTTTGAATACGGTGTTGCCGCCATGAAATTATAGCTGAACATATTTGGGGTGAAGGAAAGATTGATGCCGTCGAGGTACCGATCTATGTGCAGCTGATCATCATAGTAGAAAGAAAGTCCGCTGTTCCTTGCTTTTGTCATATAAAAATCACCGGCAGTAACGGAAAAACCGGAGCCAGTGTATTTGATTGTCCTCTTCCAAATTTTGCTGTATTGATTTACGCTCTGGATTTTATAAGGGAAATAGGACTTTAACTCTATGTTTGCCTTGAGATTTTTAAAAACGATATTTACTATGTCGGAGTTGTTCATTATGTATGCGGAAGAATCTGTCCAAAGCATCCCGTCGGTGTTATGTGAAAAGTTCATATTGAAATTATCTGCAAATGTAAATACCGGAATAAGCAGTAGAAACGATATTGCCATACAGAATAGTTTTCTCATTATTTTTCCTCTTGCTTTGCCTTTTTTACGGTTAGTGATGAGTCGTTTTTTGATCTTGCTATTTCCAAAGCCTTTTCGAAAATATCACCTTCCATACCGATTGAAAATCCCTTATGTTCATAAGCAATTTCACCTTTGCTGTTAATTATGAATGTGTTTGGAATTGATTTGACATTGTAAGTTTTCATTACGGACATGTTGTTGTCATATACGAGTAAGTATTCCCATTTGTGGGCATTTAATTCGCTTTTTAATCGTCCTCTTGAGGCCGGACCATCTTCGTTTATTGCTACGAAAATTACACCGGAATCTTGCAATATGGGATATTTTGCTTTTAGTTTGTCCAACTCCAATTTACAGGGCGCACACCATGTTGCCCAAAAATCCACGATAACGGCTTTGTGTGTTGAAACCAAGCTGTCAAGCGTGTAAACGTTTCCGTCAATTCCTTTTACCTTAAAGTTCATAGCCTTTCTGACCTCTCCATTGATTCCAGTAAAAGTGAAAAGTAATAAGATTAAGAACGGGATAAATAATTTGAATTTCATACAACCTCCTTTGCTATGTTTAGTTTATTTATTTATTGTTTGTATGTCAAGCGGAAACAATCCTCATTAGTTGATTTAATCAAGAAATAATGTTATAAGATAATATGGATATGTTGCATGTTTACTACAGCCCGACAAAAATAGGAAAAATGTTAATGGGGGAAAGTAATAAAAAGATCGTTTACATTGGATTCCCGGGAAAAGAAATGATAAAGAAATTATCTCGGTTCTCACAAAAGAATGATTTTGTAATTAAATTAGAAAATTCCGAAACTATTAAGAGAGCTTTTATTGAGATTAAACAGTATCTGGAAGGAAAGAGAAAAAAATTTTCTTTTCCCGTAAAACTCATAGGAACGGAAATGCAGGTGAAAATCTGGAAAGCGACTTATAATATTCCATTCGGCAAGGTGAGTTCGTATAGTGAGATAGCAAAGAAAATCGGAGGGGGGAAATATGCCAGGGTTGTGGGGAATGCAATGGCAGAGAATCCGATACCTATTGTGGTTCCGTGTCATCGTGTAATAGGAAAAGACGGTGGTTTAAAGGGGTTTGGAGGAGGCCTCGAATTAAAGAGATACCTCCTCGAATTGGAAAGGGAAAATACTACTCTATAAAAATTTTAACTGTTTCTTCTTCATCATCCACATCTACAAGTGTGTACGGTTCATCGGAATTAAAACCCTCTATTAAATTTTCCAGCTCCCCCGATTTCATTATTTCATTAATATCAACTCCCTTTTCCTTCATCTTTGATTTTGCTTCTTCGGGAACGGCAAGATTAAATTTTCCTCCCAATTTAAGAGCTGTTTTTACGATATTTAAGGGTATTCTTATGCTAACATTTTCCTTCTTGTTACTGTTTTCTTTGGATTTTACAATTATTTTTAACCATCTGCTTTTCTTTTGAACATTATTGTTCTTTTCATTTTTCTCATTCAATGCGGCGATTAAACGCGAACCTTCCTCCGGAGAAATTTTCCCCTCTTTTACGAGAGATAAAATTCTTTTTATTTCATCCATTTGAACCTCCTTTTATTCTTTCTTCAGCCTCATTTACATCTATTTTCCCCTGTTCAAGTGAGTCAAGGATGTTTTTAATGTTGTTTTTATTGGCTGCATGTGCTCTTTTATTTTTTTTACCAACAGATACGGCGGCATCGATTATCTCGGCAATCCCGAGAGCAATCAACAAAACGGGCCAATCCCTGGAAAAATTAAAAGCAATAAGATGATAATTGGACAGCAGTATCCAAATCCCTATTCCTATAAAGATTAATGCCCAGTAGATTTTTCTCATTTTTCACTCCTTTCTTAAACGGTTAATAATATCCTCCACAGTAATCTTATTGTCTTCCAGCTCGTCCAACATTTCATCAAGAGACTTTTCGTTCTTGTTCACCTCTAACCCCAGAGCACTTATCAAATTATCCAAACGATTTTTAACCGTAGGATAAGAAATATTCAAGCGTTTACCCACTTCCTTTATATTTCCTCTTGCCATTAAGAATGTTTGCAAAAACTGCATTTGTTCATCTGTCAATATAAGTAAATTAGGAATATTGAATTTGCCCTGAATCTTCACTCCACAATTGGGACAGGTGAGCTCGGAAATTATTAAAGGTTCATCACAAACCGGACATCTTCTCGGAAACTTGCTCTTCATTGTCGCCTCCTTTCAATTATTATCAATAATATAAATATAAAACTTAATATTGTCAAGTATATTATTAAAATTAATTAATATTGTTGATATATATATTAATAATTCTAATCGAAGGCTATGGCTAAATGAAGGTAGGTATCATAAGAAGGGGCAATTGTAGTTAAATAAGCTGTTTATGTTTTTGATGTATTGTTTCAAATTTCTTGACACTAATTTTTAATTCTGTTAATATATAGTATATAATATGGCAAAACGATTAGGAGAACTTTTAGTAGAGAATGGCGTGATTACCCCTTCGCAACTTGAGGAAGCTCTTGAGATACAGAAGGAGAAAGGTGGTATGTTAGCCAGTATTCTTTTGCAATTAGGATATGCAGACAGAGCTACATTGGGTAAATATCTAAGTAAATTAATGCATGTTGATTTTGTCGATGTTACTGCCATTGATGTTGATGATATGACGAAAAATGCTATTCCGCCCGACATAGCGATTAAATACAGTGTTCTTCCAATAGAGAGGAGGGGAAACATTTTAAAAGTAGCTATGTTAACACCCCTTGATGTGAATGTGCTTGATAATTTAAAATTTTCTTCGGGATTTGAAATAGATTCAATGGTAGCTATCGAATCCGATTTATTGGACAGGGTAAGCACATATTATCAAAGTGCGAGTCAGCTTGCTGAGATAACTCCAGAGGATGAAATTGATATTAGTGAGGAAGATGTAGAGGTCATAGATAGTAGGGAGGAAGAAGAAGAGGATTTAGAGCTTTCCGTTATAAGTGAATCAGCTCCTGTCGTTAAGCTGGTAAACAAGATTCTTATGACCGCTATTGAAAGGAGAGCAGCGGATATTCACATCGAACCTTATCAAAAAGAAGTTAGGGTAAGGTACAGAATAGACGGTATTCTTCATGAGGTGGATAAACCGCCAAAGAGACTTCATAAAGCGGTTGTACAGAGGATAAAAATTTTGGCAAATATGGATATTACCGAGAAGAGAAGACCACAAGACGGAAGAATTAGGTTGAAATATAAAGGAAGACCGGTGGATTTTCGTGTTTCCGTCGTCCCCACGCTATTCGGAGAGAAGATTGCAATACGTATATTGGACAGGGAAGCCGTATCTTTTGACCTCGGAACTTTGGGATTCAATGATGACATGAAAAAGATCATAAGGAAAAACATACATAATCCACATGGTATAATACTTGTAACGGGTCCTACAGGTTCCGGTAAAACAACGACATTGTATGCAATGTTAAATGAAATTAATGATGTGGGCATTAACATTACTACAGCCGAAGATCCTATCGAATATACTATCGAAGGTATTAACCAACTTCAGGTGAGGGAGTCTATAGGGCTTACATTTGCTTCTGCATTGAGGGCTTATTTGAGGCAGGACCCCAATGTAATAATGGTAGGAGAGATTCGTGATAAGGAAACAGCCGAAATTGCCATAAGAGCTTCTCTTACCGGGCATTTGGTTTTAAGTACAATGCATACAAACGGTGCCGCTGCAACTGTTACGAGGATTGTTAATATGGGGATAGAACCTTTTCTTGTTGCTTCAACATTAAATTTGGTCATTTCACAGAGACTTATAAGGAAAATTTGTAACAACTGTAAATATGAGGTAGAAGTGGATCCAACCATATTGAAATCGGCATCAATAGATCCGGATTCGCTTAAAGGGGTTAAGTTCTATAAGGGCAGAGGATGTAAAGTCTGTATGAATACGGGATATAAAGGTATGGTGGGAATTTTTGAAATATTGGAAGTAACATCAAAGATCAGGGATGCAATTTTAAAAGGCGTATCAACGGATGAATTACATGCTCTTGCCACTAAAGAGGGGATGTTATCGCTAAGAGATGCGGCAGTAGAAAAATTAAGAGAGGGTGTTACGGATATTGAAAATGTAATAAAGGAAACGTCAATACGATGAGAAAAAAATCCAAACTTGGTTTATTACTTCTTAAGGAAGGATTAATCAATGAAGAGCAGCTAAAAAAAGCTCTTGATATACAGGAAGAAACAGGCAGGAAACTGGGAAGCATACTCGTAGGACTCGGTTATATAACACAGACCGAGTTGATGAATTTTCTCAGTAATCAGTATCATGTCCCTTATATAGATATACGTTCGGTATTAGTTGACGGTGAAGTTGTCAATCTTTTACCCAAGGACCTCGTTTACAGACATCAGGTTTTTCCCATTAAAAAAATAGGAAAAATTTTAACACTTGCCATGAGTAATCCGGATGATGTTGATGCAATTGAAGAGGTGAAATTCGCAACGGGATGTCAGGTTAATCCCGTAATAGCTCCGGCAGAGGAGATTAAGAGTGCTATTGAGGAATATTATGAGGAAATTGGGACAGATCTCCAGACAATAGATGAAGAGGAAATTGATATAGGAGATGATCTTCTCGGAGATGAATTCTCCGGAGAGTTTGACGAAAACGATTTGCAAGCAATGCAATTCGAGCAGGAAGTAGACATCGGGAGGTTAAACCAAAACAGCAAACCGATTGTCAATTACGTTAATTTCATAATAGCGGATGCCGTGAGAAAAGGGGTTAGTGATATTCACATAGAGATGTATGAGAAACTCTTCAGGGTTAGGTATAGGATAGACGGCGTCTTGAGAGAAGTTCTGAAGCCTGACATGAGTAAAAGATTTGCGATTGTAGCAAGGATTAAAACAATGGCAAATCTTGATATAACGGAAAGAAGACGCCCTCAAGACGGCAGAATAAAAGTCAATGTCGATAAAAACCCAATTGATATTCGTGTTTCAATAATTCCTGTTATAAACGGTGAAAAGGTTGTAATGCGTATTCTTGACCAATCGAGTTTAATGTTGGATATGAAGGTTCTCGGCTTTGAGGAAGATAACCTTAAAAAATTTAACACTGCAATAGAGAAACCTTACGGAATTGTGCTGGTCACCGGACCTACGGGAAGCGGTAAATCAACCACACTTTACAGTGCCATGCAC
>WFRF01000196.1 GCA_015486655.1 Caldifarciminota bacterium
CTCGGTGTGCTTTTTGCTCTTCCCATAGGGATCTATTTTGCCGGGGACATATCACAAAATATTATGAGTGTAGTCATAATAACTGTTATAATTGCGATTATTGAATCAACAGAATTTTATATTATTTGGAAAAGGGCATTTCGTCCTGTAGAACAATTCATACAGAATAACGATATTGACATTAAAACAAAGAATAAAGCCATTCTCGTCAGTTATAACGCCCCTCTCTTAATGATGATACATACGGTCATTCATTTTCTTGTCCCGAGCATTGTAGCCGGTATTATACTCTATATAAAATATAACATTTTATTTGGCCTCAGAATATTCACCGTTGGCTTTATTTTCGGCATCTATGAACTCCCCGTAATTCTCTCTTACTCGCAAAATTATCTGCAAAATTTAGTTGAATCACTTTACAAATCAGGGGTGAAATTTGAAGCGGTACAAAACAAGATATTCAAGATTACTCTTTCAAGGAAATTGACTTTACTTTTCATTGAAAATATCATAATCTTTTCCATAAGCGGTTATTTGATTAACAAATCGATAGTCCCTTTGATTCTTACACTTATATTTTCCTCTTTTGTAAATGGTATTGTTTTAATTTCATACAACAGACAACTCAAACATCTCATGGACAATGTTAAAAATATAATTGAAACGGGAAACGTAAACGAAAAAATAAGGGTTTATGCCAATGATGAGACTGCACAGATAATAACGCTTTTTAACAGCCTTGTTGATATGTTGCTTAAGATGCTCAATAAAATGGTAGGGGATGCCGATAAATTGGCAGGCATGGCAGATAATCTGTCAAGCAGCACCGAAGAGATGAACGCATCTGTTGAGGAAATATCGGCAACGGTACAGGAGATTGCAAGAGGGGCGGCAGAACAAGCCGATGATACGCTGAAGATGAATGAAACGGCGGAAGAACTTACAGAGATATCGGAAAATATTGTTTCTCAGATTAAAAGGGCTAATATATCTGCAATTAAAGCTAAAAACGCTTCCATTAAAGGAAGAGAAACATCAAATGATACAAAGGAAGCTATGGACCTTATATATTCGGGGTCCAACGAAAGTCAGGAGAGAATCGAACAACTGAAGAATCGTTCCGAGGAAATAGACGAGATTATTGACGTGATTAAAAATATTACAAATCAAACCGATTTACTTGCTCTGAACGCTTCCATTGAAGCCGCAAGAGTAGGTGAATACGGAGCAGGATTTGCAGTGGTTGCTGAAGAGATCAGGAATCTTGCAAATAATTCACAAGAGTCCACTGAAAAGATCAGCAGGCTTATAGCCGATATTAAGGCTGATGTTGAACAGGTTGTTGACAGTATGAATAAAGTTTCCCAGTATGTTGAGGACGGGAAGAAAAATGTGGATATGTCAAAGGAAAATTTTGTAGAAATAGAAAGGAATGTTACAATAACAGAGGATATGATAAAGGAAGTGACCGAATCGATAGAGAAACAGAACGGTTTGATTCTAACATTAGCCGAGAAAAACAAGAGTTTGTCTGAAATTTCCAATGAAACTGCTGCAAGTACCGAAGAAACATCCGCATCCCTCGAAGAGCAGATGGCATCAATGCAGGAGATCAGTGCTTCTGCTGCCGAATTACATAAGTTAGCACAGGATTTGAGACATCTTGAACAGGTCTTTAAAGAGGAAGATCAAGATGACAAATAATCAAGATCTGGACAAAATTAACGAACTGTTGGTCAATGCGGAAGAATCGACGGACATTAATGAATTTAAGTATATTTCGTTTTTAATTAAAAACGAGCGATACGGTATAGAAGTGAGTAGGATATTAAAAATTGTTCAGAAGCAGGATGTTACAAAAATACCTGATTTACCGGCATTTGTAATGGGTGTTATACAGGTGAAAAATGCAGTTATTCCCATAGTATCCCTTCAAAGCAGATTCGGAATTAACGGCAACATGGAAGACGGTTCTATCGTTATAGTATCAATAAAGGGGCAGGATATCGGACTTATGGTTGATAAAATAGAAGGGATAAAGGGGATTAATAGGGACAATGTCGTTGATGTCCCCAAAATTTTTATAAAAAAGGGTATAAATTATTTTGCCGGCATAGGAATACTTAATGAGAAAAATGTAGTTACTTTTCTCGATACGGACAAGATATTAAAAGAGGAAGAGATTAAACAAATTGAGCACATTAAACAGGAAAATAATTGATAAATACCTATTCTTTAGAATTTCGGATGTAAATTTGTCTGTTTCAATTAAGGATTTTGATTCTGTTATAAATGTCGAAAATCCGACAAAAAAGAGTCTAATTTATAAACATAAGAGGTATAAGATTATTGATCTTGCGGATATATTAGAACTGAAAGTGCCTGATAATTCCAAATACGGTATAACAAAGGATAAAGATGTTTACCTTATCTATTCGGTTCTCTCGGTGGGAACGCCAGAAAAAATTATTCCTTTTGATGATAAAATAACGGAAAAGAAAATCTATAAAAATTACATTTTTTATGAAGGAAATATATTTTTGCAGATTGATATAGATACGATATGAAAAATATGATGTATATCACTGCAACATTTTTTTACATAGGTAAATTTCCGGTCGGACCGGGAACAATGGCAAGTCTTATCTCTCTTCCGCTTTATTTTTTGATTATAAATAATACCGTATTATATCTTGTTGTTTTGCTGTTAGTTATTGGAATAGGAGTCATATCTTCCCGTTCTGTCGCAATTGAAAGCGGCGACGAAGATCCGTCGTATGTTGTGATTGATGAAGTAGCGGGAATGGGGGTTTCGCTTTTTCTTGCCCCTAAAAGTGTTTTGTATTTTATAATAGCATTTATTTTGTTCAGATTGTTCGATATATTTAAACTTCCTTTTATAAAAAAAGCTGAGCATATAGGTAATGGAATAGGTATAATGCTCGATGATATAATTGCAGGGGTTATGACGATGGGGATAATGTTGATAATCCATACTGTGGGAGTAATATGAGAGTATCAATTTTAACAATAGGAAATGAAATATTATCCGGAAGAATAATAAATACTAATGCCAGTTTCATAGCTTCCAAACTATATTCATTGGGATTTAAGGTTAATCATATTTTGACAGTTGCAGATAAGGCAACAGATATAATAAATGCTCTTGACTATATTACAGCTGATACCGACATTGTACTTACAACGGGGGGATTGGGACCTACAAGTGATGATATTTCAAAAAAAGTAATAAGCAATTATTTCGGGAGGGAGTTAATACTTAAAGATGAAATAGCCCACTATTTGAAAAATAAATTCGGAACAACGGATTTTAGTGAGAGTATGAAATCCCAAGCGATGGTTCCTGCAGGAGGTGAATACTTTATAAATAAAGTGGGAACAGCCCCCGGTATATTGGTGAGGAGTAAAAATATAATGCTATTTATGTTACCGGGTGTTCCAAAAGAGATGAAATTTCTTCTGGAAAAGGAAATTATCCCTTATCTGACAGAACATTTTGACATAGAAGAGAATATTATTTTTAACCTAAGAACATCCACAATCCCGGAGATAAAAATATATAATCGAATTAAAGAGTTGATTAATAAAAATGACCTGAAATTTGTGGGATTTTATCCCTCATACGGTGTAGTTGATGTAAGGATTTCGGGCAGTAAATCCGAGGAAGGAAAATTAAGCAAGATCAGAGATTTAATAAAAAGAGAGTTATATGACTATATTTTCGAGGAAGGGTTCAGAAATATAGAGGAAATTATCGGGGAACGCCTCAGAAATAAAGGGGCGATACTGAGTATTGCAGAATCAATTACCGGGGGTATGATAGGCGGCAGAATAACAGATGTTCCGGGAAGCTCGGACTATTTCTCAGGTGGAGTTGTTACGTATAGTAATAGTTCAAAGATTAAGATTTTACATGTAAGTGAAGATACTCTGGAAAAATACGGAGCGGTA
>WFRF01000197.1 GCA_015486655.1 Caldifarciminota bacterium
TAATCTGTATAGCCGTAAGTGCTGTCCCAAACAACAACGTTATAAAGACAATCCGATGTGTAATTCCAATAAATCGTATCCATAGACGTTAAATTAACAAAATAAACCTGTTTGTTAAACGTGACTTCATCCGGACACCGTGTTGTAATATTTGCCTCGTAAAAATCTTTGTACTTCAAATCTATGGAGTATTTTCTCCCGGGAACGGGATAAAATGGAACTCTGTTCACATAATGTCCCTTCTCATCCAGGCTGTCAAACAAGTAGGAATTCCCCTGATCATCGGTTAATACTATATCGGCATCTCTTATTCCACAACTGTCTATTACAATGGCATTGTCGAGAGGATAAACAGAGTCAAGAACAATTGTATGATAGGCGCTTCTCGTATTCAAAACGGAATACAATACCAATTTTCTAAATAAATTCGTTGTCTCGATTTTCACACATCCCGGGAATACAAATAGCATAAGCAATATTATGCGCAATTTGTTCAAAATGTCCCCCTGAAACTTATTGACGGAAAAATAGGCAAATAAAACGAGTGCTTTGTGGGCGGATTAGTGTATGTGTCGTAGTAATAAAAAATCGGGTTTCTAAAGTTAAAAACGTTAATTACATTAAACGATATACCGCTATTCATTTTGAACAGCACAAATTTCTTCGTTAAGCCGATATCGACTCTCTTATAAGGTTCAAATCTCAACGAATTGTATTTACCGTTTACAACGGTTATCCCTCCCCCATAAGTGCTGTCCGTATTGTAATTGTCATTAATGGGATCATACATGGAGCCGTAATCGGGATACATTCCCGCAGGTCCCGTATAAGGCATGCCGGTTGCAAATGAAATGTGAACTCCCATATCAAATGTATTCGAAAAATGGAATTTACCCACTATCTGAATATTATGCCTTTGATCATTATCCGGATAATACCAGCCGTCTTTTCCGTGCATTTCGGTTATTCCGAATGTATATCCGATCCAACCGGTAATTTTCCCTTCCTCTTTTCTCAAAAGCAATTCGATTCCCGATGATAAACCATTCTCAGACACAAGCGAATCAAGGTTGTAACTGCTTCCGCTATACGAAAGTATGTTGTAAAACCGTTTTGTATACATCTGAATGGAAACCGGGTATTTATCTTTAACCCAGTATTCACTGCCGACAATAAAGATCATCGATTTCGGTATGTTGTACTTCTTATCAACGGGAAACCACAAATCACCGAAAAATTGCGAAAATATGTTTTCACTGTGTTTTAATGTGGTGATATATTGGGAATAATAACCAAAAGCTCCGTTCAAGGATATCTTCTTATTTAATATGTATTTCATATTCAAGCGCGGGGACAGGAAAAACCTTTTGCCTTCGGAAAAATAATTTAGTCTGAGTCCCGGATTGAATACGAATCTGTTTCTGAATTTATAAACATCACTTGCCGATAAAGCCGAATAAAAAATCCTTCTGTTATAATTGAACGATGTGTCTGTTTCTTCTGTAATTTGGACTCTGTTGTTGTAAACAAATTTGGTTCTGTTAAATTCCCCTTGCAATGTTATCTTATTATTTTTAAACTGCTCCGATTCGTATTTAAAATTAGCAGAGAAATTATGAATTTGATTGTTAATACCTAAGAATCTCTCTATGTCAAATATATTCAGATATGCGGAATACGCAACTTGAATATCAAACGAATTTAACGGATTTAAAAATTTAAGGAGATTCCCGCTAACCATACGATTATTCCATGAGAACCTGATTTTCTGCGTTTTGTTTGCCGTTGTTGTGTCTGCTATATCTCTGTTTGCCGTTGTGTCCGATTCATCCGGTATATCAAAATGTATGACATCTTCCCCGTATAAACCGCTAACCGAAACCTTTGTCATATTATCAACATTATATGTCAATTTACCGTTAAAATCATGAAAATAATAGGGGAAAATAAAATCGGTCCTTTTCGTGCTGTCCGCAAAATGATTGTATGTATTTCTGAATGCATCGGCTACGAGATCAAAATATGTGCGCCTGTATGAAAGAAACAGCGAACCTTTTTTAAACAACGGACCTTCAATAAATAATTTCGAACTTAAAAGCCCTATGTCGAAACTTCCGCCGAATTTATCTTTCCTGCCTTCTTTCGTGGCTATATCCAAAACGGATGAAAGTCTTCCACCGTAATAAGCGGGGAATCCCCCGGGCATAAAATTGACGCTTTTGATTGCATCCATATTGAATGTGCTGTAAATACCACCAAGATGATACGGGCTGAAAATAACCGCTCCGTCCAGCAAAATAAGGTTCTGATCCGGTTTTCCCCCACGAACATAAAGCGCACTGGACACATCATTCCTTCTTACCGCACCGGGAAGCATTGCAATAACACTAA
>WFRF01000198.1 GCA_015486655.1 Caldifarciminota bacterium
ATTCATAACTCTCCCCTTTTTACTGATATAATCCTTATGCCTAAAATTAGGAGGCGAAAATATGTTACCTGCCGATACGGGCAATATAATATATTTTTCTGTTATTCCCGCAAATTTCCATAGAGGTTCATGATCCATAATTTCTTTCGATTTGATTATCGTATTGCCGTTTTTAAGAGTAAATACGAATTTTCCTCTAAAGTAACCGTTATAATTGTTCACAGGAGAAACCGATATCATATATAATACGGGTTCACCTTTAACATAATACTTCTTGTCCGTTTCCAGTTTGGCTCTATATACGGCCTTTTTTTTCCCCTCGGGGGTACGTCGTAAAGATGCATCTCCTCTTTGTTTCAGTCCATAATAATCCCGGAACCAGGGTTTAAAACAATATGTTGTCTTCGGGAAAAACAGAACTATCATTAAAAATACGATTATGGTAATACGTTTCATTGCCAATACCTCCATTAAAACCTTCTGAAATAAAATTGGGAATATCTTGAAATTGAATCTTCCTGATCCCAATTAAAAGACCTACCTATGTATGTCGACATCAATTTTATTTTATTACTATCCGTCTCGATATACATAATATTATCATCATCTGTATAATTATCCTCCAAATTACCTGCCGCGTGGCCGAGCTCGTGGGCTATTAACATACCCAAAACCTTTTTATAGTCGCTCATAAATTTCGTCGTATCTAAGTATCCTGAAATGCTATCATAATATGCAGGATCCTCACATATAAGATTATATATTGTATTATTATTTACAAAAACAGGATCGTTATAATAATCTACACCGTAGCAATAATATCTGTAATTCCCGTAACCACTGTATGAACATCCCTCTACCGCCCCCGCACCTGCTCCCGTTAAGTGAAGAATAACATGCAAGGAATATTCATCCGTAGTATCATTAAAGTACTTAAATCTCCACGCGGAGTAATTATGATCCTCGGAATATAAAAGCAATTCATAACCCGAAGGGTCTTCCTGAGGCGGTTCATCATCTATTGAATCAGGCAAGCTCGTCTCAATAGTTACATTTTGAACCCCATTAAATAATGATTTAACCTCGCTAAATATATCATCTATTGTGATATAATGAGAAATAATGCCAATAAAACCCCCCGTATATGTGATTTCCAATCTCATCTTTTTGGTAAAAGATAAATTAAACGGTTTTTTATAAATCCCTCTCGGATTTCTTTTATGATCTTTTATAACTACTCTGTTATCGTTTAAGACTACAACAAAAGAAAAGGCAGAATCAATAATTGAATTAAAATACCCTCCACTTGAAGAAATACCAATAGAGCCATCTAACCTGACAATTTTCAAAGTGTCTTCAAAAATGATTCTATATGGATCCCAATCATTATAAAATGATTGCCCTTCAACTATTTTCATGTTTCTTTCATAATACGTCAAGCCTGTTGTAATCCACTTTGTCTCATCAAGATTAATATCTTCGAGACCACTGTCATTGCCGGTTATTGTTGCCCTCAATAAATAATACAAGGTATCATTATAATCCGCATTGGGAAGAGCAATAATTACATTGCCATAATTAAAATAGTCCGCATAACTCATATTTTCACTGGGAAATTCAAAGCTTATATCAAGTGTATCCCCACCTTCAGTAATATGCCATGAACCTCCTCCTCCCGAGCCTCCGCAACCGCTGAACATAATCATATTATATAATATGATTACAAAAATCGCAAATTCAATAACTCTTTTCATTACACCTCCTTTTGTGTTATTTAAATATCATTATACCCTTTACCAAGGGGAATTTACTGATATAGCCTTGAAGCGAGTTCAATGTTTTAATGAGAATCATATTATTTATCATTTCCTTAATATTTATGCAATTTCCATGCCAGGATAGCAAGCGTCACAATTCCATAACTTACAAAATTAGCATTTTTAAAAGTGTGTAATATTTTCACACTCTGTGAAAATTCTACACACTTTTTAGGATTTTTTCATTCTTTTACAGAGGGAAATTTACTGATAAGTAAGAACTAAGAAGTAGGAAGTAGGAAGTAGAGGAAATATAATATAATCACTTACGATTTAACTTTTTAGTTCTCACTTCTCTCTCCCTTTAGAATACCCCTCAGTCAGGTGGAACCGGACAGCTCCCCTAAAAGTGGAGCAGCTATTCTTAGGGATGATAAAATTAATTACATATTTAACTTCTTAGTTCTCAGTTCTCACTTTTCACTTCTTAGTTCTAACTTCTTACTTCCTACTTATATTAGAACACCCCGTCCTGACATTCGTCAGTCCACCCTTTTTTAGAGGGGAATTTATTTATAAGTGAGAAGTGGGAAGTGATATAAATGGAAGATTTTGTTTATTTTCTAATAAATGCGTCTTACATTCATGCGTGTATACATAAACGGATTGAGAGATGTATCCGAAAAGTATTTCTTGTCAGTCCCTATATAGTTCTTTCCGAGCGTTTCGAATATATTCCCCGAAAGGAGAAGTTGAGGAAGCATGCCTATAATTTCCCCGTTTTCCATTAGAACGGAAAACTGAACGGGAATTGCATAATCCCCTTTATCATCCACACTGCCTCCCCCCATTATTATGGGAAGAATCGCTCTCTCAGGCGTTTCGATAGTCTGCATATCATCAAAAAGCAACGAATTTGCCAAGGTTTGGGGGGACTTATTATAATCGGGTTTTATCCCGTTTCCCGTAGGTTCTTCATCATATAGGGCGGCAGTCCGTCTGTCGTAAATGAGGGTTTCAAACACACCGTTCTTTATGATTGCCAATTCCGGAGCTTCCCTTATGTAAGATTCATCATCAAATGCATCAAACAGATTCTTGTCGGGTTTGTATCCTACATCAAATATGTTCAGTCTCTCATGGAATATCCGTCTGCCCAACAGCTCATTAAACAGAGAAGCCTTTTTCTTATAATTGTCGCCGATTATGGATTCTTTGATTTTAGCTGCTATTATCGTTTGATCAAATTCCGGAAATGCTACGGGAATATTGTAATTTCTGAGCTTCATGGGATTTCCTATTGCTTTTATTAACTTCTCAACTTTCGTTATATATTCATCGAATGAAAATAATTTATTGTCTAAATAGGGAAGAACTCCATCAAAAATATTCTTACTTTTACTGTGTTTAACAAGAAGGGTAACATCTACCAGCGGATACCTGACCGAAAGATCCGTCAAATCCGAAAAAGAAATCTTTTTTTCAATTACTGCAAATCTGATCTTATTTGTAAAGATGTAATCCGGAAATCCTTTTCTCAGTCCCTCTATAAGTTTTTCTCCAAATCGAATAAACTCTTTATTTGTAGGCAAATCCCCTTGTCTTATGAAAGATTTATGCATTATGCTCTTTTGGGGGATGGGATAGTTGTACAGCTGGCCGTATTGAATGTTATTTTCAACCTCTTTAATTAAAGAAGAAAATCCCACGTTACCCTTTGAAGCAACAATAGCTATTTTATCCTTGTAAAACAACCTGACAGCTCTTCTGACAATTTCATTGCATTTAATACTGTAAACATCCGAGTTCTTGATTTCTATGACTGTTTCTTGAATCGTTTTCTGGTATTTCTCAATCATATTAACTTATTTCCAGGGACTTAATTCTTACTTTAGGCCCGCCGAACCCCACAGGCAGGTGCGTTTGATTAAGCTTATTACATCCGCCCTGGGCATTGAATATCAGTTTAAAATCATTGGAGATACCCTCTATGGATTCCAAAGTCTCAAATACCGAACCTGTCGCCGTTGAAATAATAACCGGTTCCGCAATTTTACCCTTTCTTATCATATAACTGAGTCCCGGCGTCAACGTAAAAGTTGACATACCGAATCCCTGCTTAACGGTTTTAATATATATTCCCAATTTTATATCCGATATCAATTCATCAAACGGAATTTCACCTTTTTTAAAATATGTATTTGTCATTCTCACAATGGGTTCGTGTTCCGCATCCACGGCACGCCCGTTTCCCGTAGGCTTTTCCCCCATTAATGATGCTGTTGTCAGTGTGTGTAATCTTCCGGACAGTATTCCGTCTTTAACAAGATAGGTTTTAAAAGAAGGTACCCCTTCGTCATCATAAGGTATATACCCGCATGATGCAGGTAATCCGCCGTAATCGACTATGCTGACATTTTCATTTGCAACCTTTCTACCTATGGCCCATTCTTTTTGAGCTATTTTGTCTCCGATCATGAAATCGGCTTCGGATTTGTGACCGAAAGATTCATGGGCAAACAATCCGGCGGCAAACTCCGATAATACCGTTGTATATTGCCCTGGAGCTATATGTTTCGCATTTATAAAACCTTTTACCTCTTCGAGACGTTCTTTCAGAGCCTCTTCCCTTTTTAATAGGTGGTCTATGGTGTTATTGCCTATAAAATAGCTTCCGGAAAAGATGTTGCTTCCCTCACCGGCTATATATTTAATTGTAAATCCACATAGAGCCTTATCATACGCAATATCAGTACCAAGAGAGTTTTTAATGCGTTTTATTAAATATTTATCATTATAAACAATCTCATACGAACGAATATAATTAAAACGTTTTATGATTTCTTCATATCCCCTTAAAATATCGATTTTATCCTTTACCTTTCTTTTGGAGGGGTTTAAATGCTCGTATTTAATCAGATTTTCCTTTACGGGATCAATGTTAAATCGGATATTGGATTTTTCATGGGTAACGCTGTCTGCAAGTCCGTCCAGTTCTTTTATTTTGTTTTTGACATTTTTCTCATCCACTGTGGATGTCATAAACCATCTGTTATTTTTAAAAATCCTTATGAAAATCCCCGATGACGGGGTCTCGGTAGCATATTTTATTTTCCCGTCCTTGATTTTTATTTCAGTCAGATATTCCTCTTCACATCTTACATCAACAAAATGATTATTTATCGGATATACCTTAAAATCTCCCACATATCTGTCCATACCCCTCTTTAATAGTATATATTTGCCCCTGTGTCAAGCAAAATATTATAAATACCGATGTTTTAAGGATTTCTCGTCTGACTTAAAATCTTATTAAAATTAAGAGTTTTGATTCGGTCCTATCCTTCTCCCTTTTCAATCTGATTTTTAAAATAGGCATACAAGGCATCGTAAAGATAATATTCCTTTTCCAATGTTTCGTAATCATCCTTGCACATCAGAGTATATCCTCTGCCGAATACATCCAATGCAATAGATAGAGGTGACGGATTTTCCGTGTGCACATCAGCCTGTCTTACGATTAATTGTACTTTTTTTAGTGCGGGGTCCTGCAAATTATACTTATCCATAAAAGCATCAAATGAACACCTGTCTCCGTGATGCCCCAATTCCACCCCTTTCATATCAAAAGGAGTTCCTTCTTTGATTGTTGATGGATCGGTATCCCTCG
>WFRF01000199.1 GCA_015486655.1 Caldifarciminota bacterium
AATTAAGAAGAAGTATAGCCCTGTAATATTTTATGAGTTGCTGTAAAAATATATTAAGATTATATCCTTTATTATAAATATCATTGACAATCCCAATGATATTTGCTTGATTACCGTTAAAAACACTGCCAATCAGATTATTATATATTGTGAAATCGGGTATTCCCGAAAGCCTGTCTATTATATCTCCCGTTATATTATTCTCGGCATAGGAAGAAGCCTTATCAAGAAATCCCTCGGCATCGCGTAAGCAACCTTCCGAGAGATTGGCTATCCTGTCGATTGCCTCGTCGGTTATGTTTAAATTCTCGTTATTTGCGATATATTTGAGTTGGTGAGTTATTTCGGAAATTGTCAATCTTCTAAAATCAAAGCGTTGGCACCTGGAGATTATCGTTTCCGGAACCTTATGCGGTTCTGTTGTAGCAAATATAAATATGACATGTGCAGGAGGTTCTTCAAGAACCTTTAGTAATGCATTAAATGCCTCACGGGTTAACATGTGAACTTCATCTATAATATAAATTTTATATCTGCTCTTAATGGGGGAGAACATAACATTTTCTTTTAGTTCTCTAATTTGATCAATGCCCCTGTTGCTTGCTCCGTCAATTTCAATAACATCAGGGCTTATCCCCTTTTTTATCTCAATGCAATTGGTGCATTTTTGGCATGGTTTTGGGGTAGGTCCATTCTCGCAGTTAAGGGATTTGGAGAAAATTCTGGCAGTGGATGTTTTTCCCGTACCGCGGGGTCCCGTAAAAAGATAAGCGTGTGCAATCCTATTAAGTTTAATTGCATTTGAGAGAGTGATTGTTATGTGTTCCTGACCTATGATCTCATCAAATGTTTCGGGTCTGTATTTTCTTGCAAAAACCAAATAACTCATAATATTTAAAAGAGGGGATAGCGAATCAGAGCTCTCTTACCGTTGCTACCTTTCGGTCCTGGCGGGGTTCGAAAGATAATTCCTATCCCCATTTTATCCGTAAATGTGGAGCAGAGCGGACTTGAACCGCCGGCCTTCTCCGTGCGAGGGAGACGCTCTCCCAACTGAGCTACTGCCCCATTGGGCAATAAAATAACAGAATATTGATAATTTGTCAATTACTCATCCTCAATTTTTCTTACAACCTTTGCCGGATTGCCATAAGCAATAACATTATCGGGTATATCCTTTGTTACAACACTGCCGGCTCCTATAATGCTGTTTTTACCTATTGTCACGCCTGATAGCACGGTTACGCTTGTCCCGATTGAAGCACCTTTCTTTACAAGTGTTGTCTCAAGTTTCCATTCTCCGTCAGTTAATAATTTCCCGTCAGCAGCTGCACGAGGGTATTTATCATTGATAAAAGAAACATTATGACCAACAAAGACTTCATCTTCGATGGTAACACCTTCACATATGAAAGTATGGGAAGAAATTTTACAGTTTTTTCCTATTTTTGCTCCCTTTTGAACCTCTACAAATGTTCCAACTTTTGTATTATCGCCGATTTCACATCCGTAAATATTCACAAAATCGTAAATCTTGACGTTACTTCCGAGTTTAACATTGACTATGTTCTGAAATTTCATCAGTACGCTCCTTCCTTTTTTAAAACAACGGGTAATGTTTTTAATAATATTTTTAAATCGAGTAAAAGTGACCAATTCTCTATGTAGTAAATATCAAGTACCACCATATCATCAAATTTAACTTTGCTGCGTCCGTTTACCTGCCAGAAACCTGTTATTCCGGGTTTTACCCTAAATCTTTTTTTATGCCAATCTTTATATATGTTAACTTCATAATCTATTGCCGGACGAGGTCCAACGATGCTCATATCACCTTTCAAAACATTGAAAAGCTGAGGTAACTCGTCCAAACTCGTTTCCCTTAAAAATTTACCCAATCTTGTTATGCGGTTGTCATATTTTAGCTTGTATATGGTATCATTTTTTTGTTCAAGTATGAATTTCTCAATATATTTCTTGTGTATGCTCTCACCTGATTTATAATACATTGAACGGAATTTATACATTACAAAGGGTTTTCCGTCTTCTCCAATGCGTTCCTGTCTGAAGATCACGGGACCGGGAGAATCCAGCTTAATCAAGTAGGTTATAAGTAACATTATGGGGGAGAGACCTATAATAGCGGTAACTGACAGAATAATATCGAAGAAACGTTTTATCATAAGTGCAATATTCTTACTTTTCCCGGATGAAAGATTTATTATAGGTAAATTGTACAGAGAATTCGTATAACTCCTATCAACAATATCAAAGAAATCGGAAAGTAGAAAAATATCGACGCCCATGTGCCTTGATTTTGCTATGATCCTTAAAATAACATCTTTTTGATCTTTATTTAATGCTATTATACAACTGTTTACATTGCCCTTTCTTAAAACTCTCTCAAATTTATTTACCGTCTTTTCGATGTCAGTATTATCGGTTATTACGAATGTGTACTCTAATTTATAAATCGAAGAATCGAGTTTATTGATATACCGGGTGACATATTTTGTTTTTTCTTCATCTCCGATAAGAACAATTTGTCTGGTTCCCATACCCGATTTAAGAAATAATTTTGTTATCAGTTTGTTTAGGTAAATTTTTGATATGTATAATAGCAGAGAGAGTATAAAAAATGATATTATTAAAGATAATTTGTCAAAGATAAAAAAGCGCCATTTGAATGTAGTTATGAAATCGGAAATTAAAAGAACTATAAATGTCGATTTTAAAATCGTATATATAATTTCCGTTCTCGGGAGCTCAGGTAGACGTGTGTAGAAGTTCTCATAAAGAAAAACCGGTATTGATATGATATATACAATTAAAAGAGACCAGAAAATATAACTTAACTGAAATCCTATATTAAATATAGGCAGAATAAAAGAAATGGCTATAACTATTAAGTCTATAAAAAAATCAATGGCATACCTAAGACCGGCTCTTTTATAAATCATATCATATTTTTACGTATTTCCCGTCTTTTGCTGATTTCTCCGCGGCTTCTATCGCCTTTATAACTCTCAGTGCAGAGTAACCGTCCGTTTTCGGTGTAATCCTATTTGTTATACAATCCAGAAAATGGGAAATTTCAATCTTTAAAGGTTCTTTATTGGGAAGTTTCGGTGATACGATATTACCGCTTCTGTAAGTTAATTGATATTCCCCGAAATCTTCAGGCTCTTTAAGATCAACGCCCTTGTCATAAATTTTGATTTTTTCCACGTTTTCCGTATCATCGTATACAAGCATTTTTTTGCTGCCCACAATAACGGTTTTTCTCATTTTAACGGGAGAGAGCCAACTAACTTCTACATTGGCAATTATTCCGGAAGGGAATTTTATATTCATAAAAGCTATGTCAAGGTTTCCTTTGAATATTGAGTCACGCCCCAATGTTAAAATTTCGCTGGGAGCTTCATTAAGCCAGGAAAACATCATTGAAAAATCATGGGGAGCCAAATCCCAAATTACACTCATATCTTTCCTGTGGATTCCAAGGTTAACTCTTGATGAGGTGATAAAATAGATATCACCCAGTTCTCCACTGTCAATAATACGTTTAGTTTCCACAACCGGAGGAGAGTATTCAAACGTGTGCCCCACCATCAGTATTCGATTATTCTTTTCGG
>WFRF01000200.1 GCA_015486655.1 Caldifarciminota bacterium
ATGTTTTGAAAATTCCACTGACAGCAATACAGAGACGTATGATTGACGGTAAATTTAAAAAAGGCGTTTTTCTATATAAAAACGGTAAAGCCGTGTTTCGTTTCATAAAGACGGGCGTTTCAGGTGAGGATGATATTGAGGTTGTTAAAGGATTGAATGAGGGAGATCCGGTGATTTCCGGACCGTACAGTAATTTGAGAAAATTGAAAGACGGAGATCATGTTAAATTAATGGAAAGAAAGAAGACTCATTCATCGAAAAAATCTTTTAAAAGAAACAATAAAAAGGCGGAGGGCAAATAAATGGATTTCTTGGAAGGAATAAAAAGTGCCGTTTTTTACCTTCGTTCAAATAAATTAAGATCATTTCTAACAACACTTGGTATTATAATCGGTGTTATGACCGTTATAACGGTTGTGTCACTTATAGAAGGATTGAACTTGAAGGTAAAAAATATGTTTTCCACTTTAGGAACGGATGTTATATATGTCTCACGATTTCCTTTTATACAAACGAGTTCCAAGGGCTGGAGGAAATATATAAAGAGAAAACCCCTCACAGTAGAGGATGCGATTGCAATCAGTAAGCACTGCCCGGATGTGTCTCTGGTTTCCCCGGTAATAAACACCGCTTCCGACATTAAATACAAAAACAAGCGAATAGAACTTGTACAGGTTTCGGGGGTTAACCAGGATTATCAGGACATTATCGGGCACTATGTGGACGAGGGGAGAAACTTTACCGAGGGGGAGGTTGATCGTCGACGTTTTGTATGTGTAATTGGAAAGAGTGTGGAAAAAACCTTTTTCAAAGGCGGTAATGCTATTGGGAAAAGAATAGACATTAGGGGATACAAATTTAAAGTAATCGGAGTTTTGGAAGAAAGAGGGAATTTAATGGGTAATGACATGGATAATATCGTTAATATACCTTATACAACCATGCAGAAGATTGTCGGGAGAAGAAGAAATTTGACCATTGTTGTTTCTGCGGCAGATAAGGCTCTTGCCATGGATGAAATAAGAGGAGTTCTTAGGGTCAGAAGAAAAACCCCTGAAAATGCGGAAGATGATTTTTCTTTCGGGACACAGGACATGCTTCTCGATTTTTACAAAAAATTCACAGGTGCTGCGTTCCTCGTAATGATCGGAATTGCATCCCTTGCATTGGTAACGGGGGGAGTCGGCATAATGAATATAATGTATGTAACTGTTACCGAAAGGACGAGGGAAATCGGGATAAGAATGGCTATCGGGGCGAAAAAGAGAGATATTCTCTGGCAGTTTCTCATCGAGACAATAACAATTTCGGTTATAGGAGGATTAATAGGCATTATTGCCGGTGTAGGGTTAGGTAAATTAATTTCCGCTGTAAGCCATCTGCCCTTTGCAGTTGCTGTCTGGAGCGTACTCACCGCATTTCTGGTCTCGGCAGGTGTAGGTATAATTTTCGGAATTTTGCCCGCAAAAAAGGCAGCAAACCTGAATCCTGTAGAATCTCTGAGGTATGAGTAAGGAGGAGATATGCTGATAAAAGCGCGACATTTGAAGAAAAGCTATCAAATGGGGGCGGTGGCAATAGAAGCCGTAAGAGATGTTTCTCTTGAAATACGGAAAAATGCGTTCGTTTCAATTATGGGCCCCTCAGGTTCGGGTAAGTCCACTCTTATGCATATAATCGGATGCCTTGATAAGCCGGATTCGGGTGAATATTATATAAACGGAAAGGCTGTAAATGAGATTGAGGATGATGAACTTGCCGAGATCAGGAATAAGTTTATAGGATTTGTATTCCAGACATTTAATCTTATCCCGCGGATGAATGCTCTCAATAACGTCGAATTGCCTCTCATATACAGAGGAGAAAATGCCGGTATAAGAAAAGAAAAAGCAATAAAGGCATTAGAGGAAGTCGGATTGGGTCACAGAATTTATCACAACCCCAATGAACTGTCCGGAGGGGAAAGGCAGAGAGTGGCAATTGCCAGAGCTTTGGTTACAGATCCGGCTATAATTATAGCGGACGAGCCGACAGGTAATTTGGATTCCAAAACCGGTATGGAGATTTTGAAATTATTTGATGAATTGCACAAATCCGGTAAAACTATTATTATGGTTACTCATCAGCGGGAAGTAGCCGAGATAGCAAGTAAAATACTTCATATAAAAGACGGTGAAATAATTGACAGAGAGATAATTAAAGAAATGAAATAAAGACTCCGAATAAAATAGGTGTTAACAAAAAGTTAAACTGGTTATCTAAAATGTAAAATAAAGCGGATGAAGCCAAAGATGCCCAGATTAAAGTCAAAACATTTATGCCGTATATGGTGTTTATTGAAAAGGCTGCCAATAGCGCAAATGCAAAAAAAGTAATCACTGATTCCACTGACCGCTTCAATTTAAAAATATGAATTATCCCCGAATATCGATTGATAAGATCAGAAGAAATATACCCCACAGCAAAGGAAAAACCGGTAATCAGAGTATATTTTGATTTAAACAAAAATGACAACAATATCAGTCCCACCGTCCAGAGAAAAGAACTCATAACGAATGCTCTTTTTCTGTATTTTATGACGAAAGGGAGAGAAATAATAAGCAGTATCCCAAGGGTTAAGATGATAAAGAAATTGTTTAAAAAAAACGGGAGTAATGATGTTATCAAAAGGTAAAAATAGAAAAGTACCCTTTGCTTTACCATGGAATCTTTAACTTCTTTGAGTTTTATACCCAAAGATTTTCGCTTGGAATAAGTATAGATAGAGGAAAGAATGATTATTCCCAAGGAAGTTTCGAGAATTAAAAACAGTATATTAGGATTAACCATCAGGGATTGCTTGAAATATCCGACACGCAGATAATATATGTAAAATACTATAAAAGCTGCCACATCAATTAAGAAACCTGAAAATGAGAAAGAATGTAATATAAAAAATAAAACCAGTGTATAAAAAACCAACCATAAAACAGGTAATAAAGGATAACCGACATGTATAAGCAAAAGAAGCGACACTAAAAG
>WFRF01000201.1 GCA_015486655.1 Caldifarciminota bacterium
AAAGCCTCCGTCGGCTGTATGACAATGTTTCCGCCGGAAGGTAAAGGAACACTCATTGAATACATCAGCTTAAGTTCCTTATCTATACCGTATTCTTTGAACAGGTCTGCATCCTCTTTAAGTTTTAATGTCTTTGCAAGTTTCGGGTCAATATAATTCAAATATTCTCTCAACTTATCATAAAATTCCCTGGAATCTATTACACATTCCGAAATGCCGTTTGAAAATATGTCTTTGACCAGTTTATCAAAAAGATTGGATTCAGTATAGAGCAAGACGGGAGCCTTCCCCTTCTTCGCCTCATTCATAATGTTATACATTTTAATCTGTAATTTTTTAACCTCTTCTTCAATTTCTTCGATTGTGTGTCCCTGGGCTGAGGTTCTGAGGATTAAGCCCATCTCTTTGGGTCTGATTTCCTTTGCAATTTCAAATAATCTCGACCTTTCCTTCCTGTTCTTTATCTTTTTCGAAACACCAATCTGTTTGGTGTTGGGCATTAAAACCACGTACCTGCCTGAAATTGAAATACTGGTCGTTAATCTTGCCCCTTTTGAGCTTATGGGTTCCTTTATGATTTGAACGAGTATCTCATCCCCGTTTTTCAATTTCAGAGGATCCACGGAAGATTTAAGGGATACCATTTTAAAATTTTCATCCACAAACTGCTTTTCCGACATCTGATTGAAGGGTAAAAATGCCCCTTTTTCAAGACCGATATCCACAAATACGGCTTTTAATGACCTGTTTACCGCTATAACTTTTCCCTTATATATGTTATTTAATATATTAATATCGCTTCCGCTTTCTATATAGTATTCGACAAATATATCGTTCTCAAGAACGGCAATCCTCAATTCGTCAAACGTTTTACTAATAATTATTCTTTTCTTCATATTACATCCATTGGTGTTAAAATGTTGTCTCCTTTTCGTATAAATAAACCTTTTCTGGTAATTTTGTTATCTAATATTCTTTCCCTGTCTTGCCCCGTTAAAAAGGCAAAAAGATCTATAATATTCACGTTAATGTCTTTCAGTAAATTTAATCCTATTTCAAATTCTTTCCCCTTTTTATAAGAATATATGTATTTTGAAAGTTCAAAATCCCTAACCTTCCCGTTCTTTTCTATATGCATGTTACGGCTAAACAAACTATCATCCACATGGAATTCTCCTTCCATACTGTAAATAAGTAAGTTAACCGCCGAGTTTAGCGATTCCGTTTTTTGTTTTATTACTCTTGCTTCCGATATCTTAACAAAATCGGGTAAGTATCTGTTAATACTTTCCACAGCATCGTCCGAAGCTATATGTTCGAATTCCATATCAAAATATTCATTTAACCCTTCAACTCCCACAGGAAGCGGAGGTCCGAATGCAAGATTCATCTTCGGATTAAACCCTTCACTGTACTTAATCGGCAGATTTGTCCTTATAATCGCCCTCTTAAACAGTCTTATCAAATCAAGGTGAGAGATAAATTTTCCTTCACCGGATTTCATGTATCTTACGCGAATTTTAGGTTTATAAGTCGCACTTTTAAACCTTAACTGAGGTTTCCGCGGCACAAAGGGCTTATATTCTTTTAAATTTTTTGTCTTCATTTCTCCCACAATGCTGCCGTCACAGAGACCGCAAAGATGACAAACATCCCTTCTGCAATCCGTTGTGGTTTCCCCGACATCAGATTTTTTCTTCTCAACTTCAAGAAATTTCTTGTCCACGAATTTTATAAAATTCCACGGAAGTTCCCCCTCAATCTTTTCCAAACACAGATCCGGATTTAAATTGTTCTTTTCAAACGCCTTTTTCCATAGAGCAAAATCGAAGGTTTCGCTCCATGCGCTCATCCTCTCTCCGCTTTTCCAAACATCAATTAAAACGTCATTAAGTCTTTCATCCCCTCTCGCAAACACCCCTTCTAAAAAGGCAACTTCGGGTTCTCTGAATGAAACGGTAACATTTCTTGCCCGTAAATTGGAAAGTATGAGAGCCTCTCTCCGCTTTATTTCGTCCATGTTAATTTGTTTCTCTCTCTCAAAGGGGGTAAACGGACGGGGGATAAAGGGTGATATTGTAACCTTAATACTCTTTCTTCTCCATCTCGCGGCAATTCTATTCAGAAGTTTGGGAATAGCAATAATATCATCATCTGTCTCTCCGGGTAAACCTATCATAAAATAGATTTTTACTCTCTTCCATCCCAACTGAAAGGCGAGATCTATTCCTCTATCTATCGATTCTTCGGGGTAATCTTTGTTTATAATATCTCGCAATCTCTGTGTGGCGGCTTCTACGGCAACTGTTACGGAGCTTTTCCGTATACTCTTTATAAGATTCAACAACTCCTCGTCCAGGGTCTCTATTCTTAGAGAAGGTAATGACACTGACACTTTTTTATCCCTGAATTGTTCCGTAAGTTTGAACATCAGATTTTTCAAGCCTCTGTAGTCCGATGCGGATAATGAAAGTAACGATATCTCGTCAAAACCCGTATTATTAAAAATCTCCATTGCGGATTTTAAAGCAAGATCTTCATTTAATTCTCTTACCGGCCTGTAGATTATCCCGGCCTGACAGAACCTACACCCCCTCGTACACCCCCTTGCAATCTCAAGTGTAATGCGATTATGCGTAACATTTATCAGGGGAACAACGGGTTTTAAAGGTATATATTCGTATTTCATCTCAGGCACTGTTCTTCGCCTCACCGATCTACTTATTCCCGGGACATAAACGCCATCAACCTTGCTGAGATATTCCAATATTTCCTTTCTCTTTATCCCCTTTTCCTTTGTCTCCCTTATAATGTCAAATATTTCTATTATACCTTCTTCCGCTTCTCCTATAAAAAACAGGTCAAATATTTCGCTTACGGGAAGCGGATTATATACGCAACTGCCACCTGCTATAACGAAAGGATCGTCCTCTCCTCTGTCAAATCTCTTAAGGGGAATGTTTGCAAGATCAAGCATTGTTAAAACATTGACATAATCAAGCTCGTATTCAAGTGTAAAACCGAAAATATCAAAATCTGCCACTGGGGTTCTCGTTTCAAGGGAAAAAAGAGGGACATTTTTCTCTCGCATCAATTTTTCCATATCCTTAGCCGGTGCAAATACGCGCTCGCATGCATAATGCTGATGATTGTTAACGATATGGTAAAGAACCCTTATCCCCTGATTGGACATTCCGATTTCATAAACATCGGGATAGGCAAGAGCCATTTTGACTCTTGCCTTTTCCTTAACAATTATATTATCTTCATGCCCCAAGTACCGTCCCGGTTTTTCCACATGGGGCAAAAGTTTTTCAATCTTTACAGGCATCTACTTAAACGTCTCTACCTTCCTCATCAAAAGTTCCCATTCTCTGTCGACATTTTCTTGTATTACTTTATAATCGTCCTCTTTAAGATGACGGAATCTTCCCTGAATTTTAAGATACTCTCCGACAGGTTTAGGGTTTTTGACATTGATATTCAATTTATAATGCACTCCGTTTTCTACTTCGTAAACGGGGAATACCCTCGTTTGTACTGCAAGCCTTGCAGATTCAATACTCAGTTCGGGGGCCATTTTCCATCCTGTTGGGCATGGAGCAAAAATGTGAATCAGTTTGAATCCTTTTGTATTTTTTGCTTTCTCGAATTTTTTAATCAAATCTTCGGGATAGGCAACCGATGCCGTTGCAACAAACGGAACCCTGTGAGCGGCAATAATTTCTACCAAATCCTTTTTAGGTCTGTCTTTGGGATGGTTTGCAGGTGTGGTTGTTGTCCATGCACCATACGGTGTAGCGGATGATCTTTGTATTCCGGTATTCATATATGCTTCGTTATCGTAAACAACATAAAGAATATCATCGTTTCTCTCCGCTGCCCCGCTTATAGCCTGGAACCCTATATCAAATGTTCCTCCGTCTCCCGCCCATGCGACAACATTAACATCGTTAATTCCCTGCGCTACGAGACCGGCTTTTAACCCTGATGCGGTTATCGCTGCCGTTTCAAATGCCGTATGGAACAGTGGTACCGAAACAGCCGAATAAGGCCAGGGACCGTCAATAACACTCCAACAACAAGCCGGAACGGCAAGCATGGTCTTTTTACCAAAGACCTTTAACATATATCTCATCGCCAAAGCACCGGCACATCCTTGACATGCCAGATGCCCCGAGGACATTATCTCTTCTTGAGGTATGGTAAGTTTACTCATAGTTTTACCCCCTTCCAGATGATTTCACTTTCAGGTTTATCTTTATTTAGTGCATCTTCCACTATCTCTCTGATTACTTTCGGAGTAACATCTCTTCCACCGAGTCCCGCAATATAACCGAACATAGGAGGTTTATTGCCCTTGCTGTTATAGAAAGCTCCCTTAACTTCATCGAAGAAGATGCCGGTTTTACCAAAGGAGATGTTCCTGTCAATGACAACAACCTTTTTCCTTCCTTCGAGAACCTTTATAATCTCTTCAGTGGGGAAGGGTCTGAAAACCCTGATTCTGACCAATCCTACCTTCTCACCTTTTTCTCTCAACTCGTCAATAACCGCTCTTGCGGTACTGGCAACCGTGGCGGAGGCTATCAAGATAGTATCGGCATCTTCGGTTTTATACTCTTCAATAAGACCGTATTCTCTTCCGAACATTTCTCCGAATTTCTTTCCCTCTTCCACAATTACCTTTTTTGCCTTATCCATTGCCTGCTGCATTTTGTATCTGAATTCCATATAAACATCCGGACTGGTAAGAGCCCCAAAGGAACGAGGGTCATTAATATCCATCTTTATTTCAGGCTTATAAGGGGGTAAAAATTCATCTACCTTTTTAATGTCGGGAATATCAACTCCTTCTGCCGTATGGGAAAGAACAAAGGCATCGAGAATTACCATCGTGGGCAAGTCAACCTGTTCTGATACTTTGTATCCCAATATTATGGAATCCAATACCTCCTGGTTGTTCTGACAGTATACCTGCATCCATCCCACATCTCGAGCGGAAAGTGAATCATTCTGATCAGTCCATATTGTCCAACCGGGAGCCATTGCTCTGTTCACATTCGCCATCACTATGGGCAATCTCGCTCCTGCCGCCCAATGTAACATTTCATGCATCAATGCAAGTCCCTGAGCGGACGTTGCTGTAAATGCTCTTGCACCCGCCGCTGAAGAACCCACAGTGGATGCCATTGCCGAATGTTCCGATTCAACCTTTGTAAAAATCGCATCCAATTCACCGTTTGCAGTCATTTCAGACAATCTTTCAACTATAAGTGTTTGAGGGGTAATCGGGTAAGCAGCTATCGTCTGCACCCTGCTCAACAATGCCCCATATGATACCGCATGATCTCCTAGTATTACTTTCTTCATCTTTCTTCCTCCACCATATCAATACATTTTACCGGGCATTCGTGTGCACAAATTCCGCAACCTTTACAGTAATCGTAATTAATCTTGGGCGATGTGTTTTCATCAATAAAATCGATGGCAGCATCGGGACAGAATTTCCAGCATATAAAACATTTTATACATTTGGATTCATCAATTACGGGTTTCAGGTTTCTCCAGCTTGCCGTTTTGTTATGAGCCATGCTTCCTAATGATGCGGGCATTTCAGGCATGTCCGAAGCACCTTTGATTTTTACGTCTTTATCGCTGTGTTTCATTATCTTACGCCTCCTTGCTGAACTTGACCTGATCAAAAGCTTCATAAGCAGCCTTTATATTCGCTTCGGCTTTTACGGGGACAAATTCCTTTATCCCTTCTTCAAGGTCTTTTTTACCGGCTACTTTTAATACTCTTATTATTGCGCCTAAAATAGCCGTATTTACTATGGGAGCAGCTTTACTGCCCAGATGATTTTCTACGGCTATTCTCGTTGCATTCACAGTAGCAACTTTGAATTTCTTTGTGTATTCGGTAAATGAATCGGGGGATTTCTCCGTGTTTATAATTATCCATCCACCTTCTTTTAAACCTTCGGTAATATCAATTGCGTGTAGCAGCGTAGGATCGAGAACTACCACATGATCGGGATTATAAATTTTGGATCTTACGACAATCGGTTCGTCGGAAATACGATTAAAAGCCTTTACGGGAGCACCTCTTCGTTCAACGCCGAATTCCGGAAACGATTGAACATATTTTCCCGCTTTAGAAGCAGCGGAAGCAAGTGCAAGGGATGCTTTCACGGAACCTTGTCCGCCTCTTCCATGAATTAAAATTTCTATCATTATACCTCCTTTTGGAAATCATTTATCGTTCTTTACAGCTTCATAACTTTCTATTTTATTTTTAAATTCATTTATATCATATCTCTGAAGCTCTTCATCATCTTTAAAATAATCTTTAAAATCCCCTTCTACCGTTAAATATTTACCTTTCATTTTTGCTATGATCCTACCGTCTGCATCTTTAACATCCCCTTCCACAAAGGTCAAAAGGCCGTTTGATTTGACGGCTCTTGCCGAAACTTTTATCTTTTCTCCTACTACTGCAGGTTTTTTATATCTAACGGTTATTTCTCCCGTAACACAGTTTTTCCATGTTTTAATAAATGTTGCCCAATAACCTGTTTCATCCAAAAGCGTGGCAATAATACCACCGTGCATATTAACATCCGCGCCTATATATTCTTTTGTTACTTCAAAGTCAATAGATATATAACCATCCTCAAAATAGGGCTTTGCCTTTAGCCCTTTTTCATTTGCCCTGCCGCAGACATAGCAATATTTATACGTAGGGAAATATACCTTCATTTTCTGTCAAAATAAATATTTTTGCTGGTAACCGAAATCGGTATACCGGTTAAACATTTTACGTCATCTTCAAACATATTAATTTCGTTTGCAGCTCTCGCCACGGAATACATAACCCTGTTGTCAACATGGAATTTTGAAGCTGTTTCAACCGCTGCTCCCGTTGCAATACCCGCATCTATTATATTGAATGTACAGAATGAATTATGTTTTTTGTTCTCGTCACAGTTAGGATAATCACAAAAATCACAGTTTTTTATACCTGCCTGCATCTTTTTTGCACCTATTAAAATAACAGCAACGGAGTTTCTTATGTTATCGGCATCACGAATGAAAAAATTAATGCTGTCTCTTTTTCCTATGGATTCCATTTTCTCTGACAATTGCTTAATTTCCTTGTCATAGACGATTTTAACCTCTATATCATCCATCCCTTTTGTTTTGGGTGCAGTTAATGCGGATATTTTCATCATCTCAGCTATTTGTATTATAATATCCACCATTTTGCCGTCATTTTTCATAGTTTGATTATATATTTTTAATATCATTTGTCAACCTAATTCTGTATATTGAAGGAAGATCGGTGCAGAAATACTTACAACTCTAATACATTGAAATTGATACTCATAACATGAGTAAACTATAAACAGAACCGTTTTCAATCGATCATTCCGGACTTTATCCGGAATCTAATTACCTATCACTTCTTACTTCCCACTTCTTAGTTCTTACTTATAAATGAATTCCCCTCTATAGAGTGGTACTGCGCAGCAGGGGGGTGTCCGTAACGCGACTTCGTCGCAAGTATGAAGTGGGAACTAAGAACTTAGAAGTTAAATATGTAATTGATTTTATTATCATCTAAACAAAGCTGCTCCACTTTTAGGGGAGCTGTCCGGTTTTACCGGACTGATGGGTAAAGCTCTCGAAAACTATTTTTTAACATAAAAATTAAATTCACGAAGCCTGAGGTTCTCGAAGGTGAGGCTCTCGAGGTACGATCTCACGAGGCGTAAATTCATGAGGGGTAAATTCACGAGGGGTGAGGCTCTCGAACCCCGGAAAATACGATACCTCCCAAAAATTGTGTCAGCAAATTCCCCTCGGCAAGAGGGGAATTCAATAATGTCTATATAACTTACCATTCTCTATATCAAATAAAAAAAGGGCAGGTA
>WFRF01000202.1 GCA_015486655.1 Caldifarciminota bacterium
AATGAGTATGTGGAATTTACATACGATAGTTACACAATCAGGTCGTTAATTAACGGAAGTGAGATAAAGAGAGAACCCGAAATAAACAATTTGAATGTCGAGGAAATAAAACTGGACGGATACAAACATTTTATGGAAAAGGAAATATTTGAATCTCCAAAGAAATTCGGCAATCTTTTGAGTGTGGTTAAAAAACACGATTCCTACAAAAAGGCTGTTGACGTACTTAAGGATGCAAAGAATATTTATCTCATAGGCTCGGGAACAAGCTATCATGCGGGTAGACTCGGGACTTACTATTTTTCCAAAATGAACGGAGTAAATATAAACGCTACCTTTGCAGCGGATTTTATCGAAAGATACGGGCATTGTTTAAAGGACGGGGATGTACTGATTGCCGTTTCGCAAAGCGGAGAAACAAAAGATGTTAAAAATGCCGTAGATTATTTCAAGAAAAATGCAAAAGGAACGGTAATTGGCGTTGTGAATGTTCTCGGGTCGACGCTGGCTTATAACGCCGATATTGTTTTGCCCATCGTTTCCGATATAGAAATAAGCGTTCCCGCAACGAAAACCTTCATAAATCAATGCGGTGTGTTTCTGTATCTGGCAAGTGCCTACGGTGGCGTAAATGTAGAAAATATGAGTTCGATACCGTCTCTAATTGAAGGTTTTCTCGGAAAAGAGAAAAACCATCTTGAAGAACTTGCCGAAATACTGAAGGATGAACATGATGTTCATGTGCTGGGTTACGGTATTATGTACCCCATTGCAATGGAAGGGGCACTAAAGATGAAAGAGGTTATGTATATTCATTCGGAGGGGATGTATTCGTCGGAATTTAAGCACGGACCTCTTGCCATAGTATACGATAATTACCCCGTAATATTTCTTGCAACGGGTGAGGACAAAGATATGATTATTTCCCATATAAATGAAGTAAAAACGAGAATGGGAAGCGTATACACATTTGCTCCTTACGATAGAGAAATAGAGGAGATAAGTGATTACTTCATCCCTCTTGATAATGCCGAGTATTTTACATCTCCTATTTTGGCGGGAATAGGATTGCAGTTATTGTCATATCTTATAGGTGTGAAAAATGGTAGAAATCCCGACAGACCGAGAAATATTTCGAAAACGATAACCGTAGATTAATTATATAATCTTTTTGAGCCAATATTTTTTTCTGTAGTAGAAAAACAGTATAAAAAATTCCGACACAACTGAGAGATCAATTGCTATCCAAATCAATGCTATATTATTCTTGAAGAAGATCGAGAATAACCACGCAACACCGAGTTTTATACCCCAATTGGAAATCACTGAAGCTATCATAGGAGGTTTTGTATCTCCCGAGCCCTGAAATGCGCTTCTAATCATCATATTAACGGCTACAATTAAAATTATAGGTGAAATAAAGTGAAGGTAACTTGCTCCGATACGAATTACGTCTGGATCATGGTTGAAAATACTTATTATTAAAGGAGCGAATATAAAAAATGTAAGAGAAAACAGGATTTGTATACCGACACCCAGATTGGAAGAATGCCATACCGTGTTTTCCGCTTTTCTTGTTTGTCCGCTACCTATATGTTGCCCCACAAGAATGGAGGATGCGCTTGCAAAACCGTTAAGATATATGAACATCCAACCGAGAATATTTACGCCTATCCCGAAACCTGCTATGGCATCGGTTCCGTACATAGATATAATTCTGTATAACAACGCTCCCGTAAGGGGTCTTGTAATTCCCTGTAATGAGGACGGAATCCCGATGTTTAATATACGCTTGAGCCAAAAATAGGTGATTTTTGTTCTTTTTAGTAACGATAGAGATATAACTCTGCGTTTTGCAAGTATTACGATGGAAATTATAAGCCCTGCTAAGTTTGAAATGATACTGGCGATTGCCGCTCCTTGAACTCCCATTTTTCCGATTCCGAATATAAAAATAGGATCTAATACAATATTTACGATGTTTGTAATTATCCCTATAAACATTGCCGTTTTAGTGTCCCCGATGGCATAATATACGGCATTTGTATTGATAAGCGGAATTAGAAAAAACAGACCGATGAACATTATATGAAGATACTGAGTTGCATCTCTTATCAGTGCGGATTCGGGCTTAAAGAGAGAAACTATTTGCGATGTTAAAGGGAAAAGGATGACGAATAAAAAAAAAGAAAAAACAAATGAAAGAAATAGTGAATTTATAATTGTGTTTTCAATAGCAATCGGATCTTCCTTCCCCTTGAAACGAGCAATAAGAGCGAGAGTCCCCGATGAAATCACCATGGCAAGGGGGTATATTATTCCCATTACGGCACCGGCAATGGACACTGCTGCGATTTCTATTTTTCCCAATTTGCCGATCCAGAAAAGATCTACCGTTATGAAAGTAGTGTTGAGAAGAGAGCTAATCATTACGGGCCACGCCAGTTGCAGGATACGTTTTTTCATATGGACAGTCTAATGAAACATATCAAAATTGTCAAATGATAGTAGATAGGTACGGACATATTAACCACCTAATGGGAATAAAGGAAGTGCGTCTCAATTAAGACTAAGAAGTAACGGGACTACGTCCCAAGTAAGAACTAAGAAGTGAGAAGTTAGAAGTATTTAAATGTAGCATTGAAATAAATTCAAGGCATTTATGAGATTCCGGAT
>WFRF01000203.1 GCA_015486655.1 Caldifarciminota bacterium
GTATATGAACAAATTATATTGAACAGACGCTTTGCCTGCTATTATTTACGATTAGGCAAATATATCCGATCGGCAAAATACGCAAGAGAAGCTTTAAACCTGGCAAAGAAATCCGGCGAAAAACTCGAAGAGGGCAGAGTGTATTTGCTTCTCGGAGAGATATACAACAATATCGGAAAAAACAAACTTGCAATGGATAAGATTGCAAAAGCAATTGATATATTTAAGAAATCAAATGCCAGATTTTATCTTGCTCAGGCAAAAAACACACTTTTAAAAATCAAAGAATCCAGTACGGCAAAAGTATAAAAAAGACATCTTCACCACTTATTTTTATATAGAAAATTCTTATTGATATTTCATTTGCGATGTTTTACAAAATAAAAATACCGCAATGGGGCATGTTTAGAACCGGTCATCCCGGACTTGATCCGGAATCTCACTCTGATGCTGAACCAAGTTCAGCATGACATTTGTTAATTCCCCTATATAGAGGGGTGTCGCGTAGCGACGGGGTGTTTTTTAAGCCATACCTGCTTTCCATGCTGAATTTCCCTCTACAGAGGGGTCCTGCGAAGCAGGGGGGTGTTTAAAGAGCCATATGGGCTTCCATTTATTTTACACTTATTATTTCTAATTTGTTACTTGTTACGCAATCAAATTTTGCAGTATAGTTCTTTAAATAACCAAGTGGTTAATATGTCTGTACCTATCTACTAATATTCAGATACCTTTACTTGACAATCATCGTTTATTTCTATATATTACATATGAAATCGGGGGTGTTTTCGGTTTCGACGGGGAAAGTGAAGCATAAGCGGCATGTCGAGTCGTCACCGTCTCGTAAAAAGGTGGCAAACTACAGTTGCCAATAGCAACTATGCACTCGCTGCTTAATTAGCAGCCGCTATCTAAAATTGATACCTGCAGATTTTAGAATAGCGTCGCCTTGCAGGTTGCTCTTATGGTTTTGCTTCGGCCATAAGTTAAGACTTAGAAGCATTGCCCGCTACAAATCCGGCTCTTCGGAGTTGTGTCGGGGACTTTAAAAGAAGAGCTAAGCATGTAGAAGCTTATGTGGAATTTCTTCGGACACGGGTTCGACTCCCGTCACCTCCACCATATATTACCCTTGAAAATAACCGTTTTTAACATTGACATATACGGCTAATAAATGTATTATAAAATCAAATATATGTACACAATAAGGAGGAAATCGTGAAATTAACACCTCTTGATATAAAGAAACAGGAATTTAAAAAAGCCATGAGAGGATACGATCCCAATGAAGTGAATAATTTTCTCTCAATGGTTGCAGAGGAGATGGAAGCTCTCACAAGAGAAAATGCCGAATTAATGGAACGTTTAAGTACACAGGAAATAAAACTCGATGAATACAAAAATCTTGAAAAGAGTCTTCAGGATACTCTGATAATGGCTCAAAAAACCACGGAAGAGGTAAGAAAAAACGCAACAAGGGAGTCTGATCTGCTTCTAAAGAGAAGCAAAGTGGAAGCCCAAAAGATACTTCAGGAAGCAAAGACCGAAAAAGAGCGAATTGAAACCGAGATAAACAGATTGAGAAGACAGAGAGAAATGTTTATCGTTCAGTATCGTTCCGTTTTACAAGCCCAGCTCGATCAGTTGGAAACAATTCTGAAACAGGCAAAAAACGAAGAGGAAGTAAAAGCCCAAAAAGAAGAAGCCATTTCGATATTTAAAGACGAAGAAATGCAAGAAACGGAACCGGAAACCGAAAGAGAAAATAAGGCAGTTAAAGAAGAAGAGGAAAAGGTCGAAAATCTGAACCTCTTTAAAACAACCGAGAAACAAAAACCGGAGATAAGTGAAGAAGATGACCTCGAATTATGAAAAATTATCGGTTATTTTGGATTTTTTAAAATCAAAAAACATTTTTAAATCCGATATTTTGCTGATTTTAGGGAGCGGTCAAAGCAGCAACTTTAACGATTTTAAAATCATCAATTCTATCAAATATTCGGAGATTCCTCATTTTCCCGTTTCTACTGTAAAGGGGCATAAGGGAGAGTTGATTTACGGCGAGTTCGGAGGGAAAAAGACACTCATTATGAACGGACGTTTTCACTTATATGAAGGATATACCCCTCAGGAAATAGTTCTTCCCGTCCAAGCAGCTGCATTGCTTGGAGTAAAAACATTAATCATAACCAATGCCGCAGGGGGAATAAACAAATATTACGAAACCGGTGACATTGTTATGATTACCGATCATATAAATTTAACGGGTGAAAATCCCCTCATAGGACCTAACATGGATGAGTTGGGAGAACGTTTTCCTCAAATGAACGATTTATACACGATGGGATATCGAAGGAAAATGACAAAAATCGCATTGGGTTTGGGCATTGAAGTAAAATTAGGTATTTATGCCGGGTTAAAAGGACCGAATCTCGAAACGGGAGCGGAGTTGAATATGCTGAAAACCATAGGAGCGGATCTCGTGGGAATGTCAACTGTTACGGAAGTTATAGCGGCAAAACACGCCGGAATGAAAATTCTCGGTTTATCTATCGTAACCAATGCCGAATCACCTGGCATTGCCTCCGACACAAACCATGAAGCCGTAATAGATGTGGCTTCAAAAAATGTCCCCGACTTAATGAAACTAATCGAGGAATTCATTAAAGAAATATGAAAAAGTTACTGATTTTTCTCTCAATTATCATACTGGTGAGTTCATGTAAAAAAAATGCCAAAAAGGTACAAATTGATAAATATAAGAATATTACTTCTAATTTCAGCACCGAAGCGTTATCAAAAGATTCTATTGCTTCCATAATGAAAAACGCAGTAAATTATTATACAAGTAACGGAGAATATGACAGAATCACTTCTATTTATCTCTCCCTTATTAGTAATGATCGCTATGCCAAAACATATATTGATTCCGCATATTCTTTTGCATTGAAAATGAAAGCCATGAAGAACGATTCCTTGGCGGTAAAATTACTTTCCTCTATTCTGGACAAACAACCGGATTATAATATTGACGGAAATTATCTTTATATCATCAACTTCTATATGAAGTCCGACAATGAACTTTATGCGACAAAAATCATTAAAGAAGTACTGCCCATAACAAAATCAAAAAAATTGAAAATCGAGTTGTATAAAGACATTATCGACGTATATACCGATTTGGATATTGACATGCTGGCATTCCAATACAGCAAGAAAGCCATTGAGGATGTGGGAGATGATCCCGACATCTTATACAGATACGGTGATATTTCTTATAAAATAGGTAAAAGAAAATATGAAACAAAAGACTACTCAGCTGCGTTATTTTATATAAACAAAACCATTTCTGCAGGATTACCCGAATCCATACAGGATGACGCCTACCTGCTTAAGGGAGAAATCTATTTTGATGAAGGTTTGTACGATAAAGCAAAGATTGCATTTAATAAGGTTCTTGAGCTTAATCCTTACAGGCAGGGACAAACCGTTAAAACCGCTCAGAAATATATCAATGAAATCGAAGATAAGGAGCTTTAAATGAAAAAACTACTGATGATTCTTATGGGAACGACTTTATTAATGACAGGGTGTATTCACAAAAACAAATCCGACGTGACAAAAGAAAAATCCTTAAGTGAATTATATCAACAAGCTATGACCTATTATAAAGACAAGAAGTACAGCAAGGCAATCAATGAATTCAAAATTATAATGTTTCAATTCCCCGGAAGTAAAAGAATGGAAGAAGCTCAATTTTATATCGGAGAATCTTACTTTAAAATGAAAAGATATTCCGAAGCAATAAACGAATATAGTTTTCTCGTTAACAGTTTCGTCGGAAGTAAATATGTACAAGATGCAAAATACAAGATTGCACTTTGTTATTATTACCTCTCTCCCCCTCCTTCTCTTGACCAATCCGACACAAAAAAGGCGGAGGAGATGTTCAACGAATATCTGGAACTCTATCCCGATTCTCCCCAAGCGGATTCGGCAAAATCAATGATTAAAGAATGCCATTTGAAATATCTGAAAAAGGTATTGAATACCGCAAAACTCTATTATAAAATGGGAGAATATCGCTCTTCCCTCATATATCTCCAGCGAGCTCAAAATATGAAAGACCACAATTTGCTTGAAAAGGAAATTGAAGATTTGTTGAGTAAAGTAAATAAAAAATTAAAAATAAATCAATTCAAAAAGCACTAATAAAATTTTCATATGAATAAATGAAAAAAATTGGTATTTTCGGCGGCTCTTTTAATCCGATACACATTGGCCACATAATATTAGCCAATGACATTTTAGAATACTACGGACTTGATAAAATAATCTTTATTCCTGCATATGAACCGCCGCTAAAAGATACCACCGACCTTATTCCCTATGAGGCAAGATATAAAATGATTGAGGCAGCCATTGAACCCTATGCAGATTTAGAGATTTCAGATATTGAAAAAAGCCTGCCAAAACCTTCTTTTACAATTAACACGCTGAAAAAAATGAGTGAACTGTTACCTCATGCTTCTCTTTACCTGATTATAGGAGCGGATCAGGCAGAACAGTTCAATCTCTGGAAAGACGGTAATAAAATAATGCAAATCGCAAAGATTATAGTAATGGCAAGAAATGATAAAGTAATATCAAACGAAAAAATGTTATCTTTCAACAAAAGACAAATCGATATTTCTTCCACGGAAATCAGGGAAAGAATCAAAACAAATCTGTCATACCGACAATTCTTACCATTTAAAGTATATCAGATAATAAAAAATGAAAAATTATACCGATAAAGTCCTTTTATTTGACGGAACAGCTCTTGCATATCGTTCTTTCTATGCTTTTTTTAGAAATCCGCTCCGTAATTCAAAAGGAAAAAATGTCAGTGCGGTTTTCGGGGTATTAAAGACCGTTAAGCGTATCAATGAAATCTACAATCCCGATTATATTGCCTTTTGTTTTGATTCCCGCGTAAAAACAAAGAGAAAGGAACTATACCCCGATTACAAGGCCACGAGACAGAAAACACCCGATGAATTATTGGAACAGATTCCTGTCATATCAAAAATTATATCTGCTCTCGGTTTTAATTTTATTGAAGTTGACGGGTACGAAGCCGACGATATAATTTCTTCCATCGCAAAACAAAATGATAAAAAAACAATAGTAATTTCATCCGATAAAGATATTGCGCAGATTGTGAATAAACGCATCAATATCGCTGACCCATCTAAACCCGAAATTCTTCTTGATGAAGAGGGCATATATAAAAAATACGGCGTTTTTCCGAATCAAATTATTGATTACCTAGCTTTAGTAGGGGACAACTCTGATAATATCCCGGGTATTCCGGGAATCGGTCCCAAGACAGCATCATCCCTGATTCACGATTTCGGGAACATTGAAAACATCTATGACAACATCGATAAAATCAAATCAAGGAAAATCAGGGAGAACCTGATAAATTACAGAGAAAGGTTAAATTTGGCAAAAGAATTGATCAAACTCAATGATTCCTTGGATGTGGGAACACTAACAAACTACAGGAGGAAACAACCTAACTATAAATCGATAACTGGAATTTTAAGGGAATTGGAGCTCTGGACATTAATAGACGAATTTTCAAGCGGGAGAGAGCAACTCTCTCTTTTTGGTGCTAATTCAACAAATAATGAAATAGAGGTGATAAACGAATTCAACGATAATCTGAAAATTGCTGATGCTGTGAACATCTTCTTTAGCGATAATGTAATATCCCTGGGAAACGACAAAGAGACAAAATTATTCGATATTATAAATGAAAATAAAATTCTTTCATCGGTGATTAAAAAATGCAAAACCATTGTAACAAACGATGCCAAAAGAATACACAGATTTCAATTTGAAAACAATTTGAATAACAATGTTAAAATTAATGATATAAGAATCGCTTCCGCACTTATTTTCGGGGGATTGAAGAGGCCATCCGATAAAAACATTATTCGTGAATTCATAACCGACCTCCCCAAAGAAAAAATCGATAACGAAAAAACAATTGTTTATATTTTGAGTAAAAATAATTCCGACATCTGGAGAAAAATAGAAGAAAAACTCCGTTTCATGCAACTAACGAAACTGTATAATGAAATTGAACTCCCTCTGGCAAAAGTTTTAGCTCTTATGGAATATAACGGAATAACTGTGGACATCACTGTATTGGAAGCAATCAGAAAAGATTTTACAAAAAAGATAGAAGAGTTAATTGAAAAATGTAAACAATATACCGGCGAAATTAACTTAAATTCCCCTAAACAGCTCGCCTCCGTTTTGTTTGAAAAATTAAAATTACCCGTAATAAGAAAAACCAAAACCGGTTACTCAACGGATAATGAGACACTAAGCAAATTGGTCCGTTTCCACCCTTTGCCTGCCCTTATCATAAAATATCGCGAATATATGAAATTTAAAACTTCTTATATTGACAGCTTTCCCACTTTCATCGATTCAGAAAGTAAGATACACACAACATTTAATCAGATAAACGTCGATACAGGCAGATTATCGTCAAATAACCCCAATCTTCAAAATATCCCTGCACGCTCGGAAGAGGGAAAACGCCTGAGGCAAATTTTTATTGCAAAGAAAGGGTTCATGCTAGTTTCATTCGATTATTCTCAAATAGAGCTAAGAATAATGGCTCATATGTCTGGTGACAGAAACCTTATTAACGCTTTTGAAACGGGATTGGACATTCACAGACAGACAGCTTCTTTGATTTTCGGTGTGAGTGAAGACAATGTTACAAATGACATGAGAAGGGAAGCAAAGGTTATCAATTTCGGTATCATGTACGGGATGAGTCCGTACGGTTTATCAAGAGAGTTGAACATATCGCTGAACGATGCAAAAACATTTATCGAAAATTATTTTAAAAACTATACAGAAGTCAAGATGTGGATAGATAATACAATAGAATACGTCAGAAAAAATAAATATGTAAAAACTTTAATGGGAAGATTAAGATATATTCCCACAATAAACAGTAAAAACAAAAATGAGTTTGAATTTGCCAAAAGAATCGCCATAAACACCCCTATCCAGGGTTCGGCTGCCGAACTTATAAAAATGGCTATGCTCGATATTTACAAACATTACAATAATTCCGAAAATATTCGTATGTTATTGCAGATTCACGACGAGCTTATATTTGAAATAGAAAAAGGACATATGAGAGAGATAGATACAATAAAGGAAATAATGAGTAATACATTTAATTTAACAGTCCCCGTAACCGTTACAGTTGGTATGGGAAAATCCTGGTATGAAGCATCAAAATGAAAATAGGTATTACAGGTCCAATAGCCTCGGGTAAATCGATTGTAACAAGTTTTCTCTCCCATTGTTTGGGTTTTCCTATAATAGACGCTGATAAAATTGGACATAAACTCATTAAGAACAATGAAATTAAAGAACGATTAATAAACAATTTCGGAAGAGATATAATTAAAAACGGGGAAGTTGACAGAAAACTTCTCGGTAAAATCGTTTTTAATAAAAAACAACATCTTAATACATTGAATAAAATCTTTTACCCATCAATGAGAAAAGAGCTGATACTTCAATTGAACAATCATGAAAGTGCCTTACTGGAAATGGCAATTTTACATCAGTACAAATTAGAGCATTATCTTGATGTTATTTTATTTGTAGAAGCGAATAAGAATGTAAGAATTGAGCGATTAAAAAACAAAGGACTGACAAAATACGAAGCAATAAACAGAATCAAAAGTCAAAATATCAAAATAAAAAGCGGTGATATAATTGTGGAAAACAATTTTAGTAAAATTACCGATTTCGAAAAATATCTGATGGAATTCTGTCAACTGCTCAACTAAAATTTATAACCTATTATGTCCCTGAGAAGATCTTTTCTTTTCTTTTTATCTTCATCTTTTTCACTACCGGTAACTGATTTTCCGTCTACGACACCGAGAATTCCTCTACCAAGCTCCGTCTCGGCAATGATAATATCAAGATCATTAGCCGTGGCGGTAAAAATCGTACATACCTCCTGTACACTTTTAATCTGATTTAAAACATTTATGGGGTACATATCCTTTAAAAATATCAAAAATGTATGCCCAGCCTTAATGTTCATCATATTCTTAACTGCAAGGTCTTCACATTCGGAATCTGTCCCTTCATGTCTTAAGAGATAAGGCGGTGAGGCTTCTGCAAAAGCAATACCGAATTTACCCGAACTGTTAGTTGTTATTAAAACTTCATATAAATCTTCAATGGATTTTATAAAGTGCGATTGCCCAAAAATAACATTATAATTTCGGGGATTTTCAAGACGATATTTAAATAGTTTTAATTGCTCCATATCTATTCAAATATCTCCGGAGGTGTTCCCATTACGGATTCCAACTTAATTGTCATCATTCTCCCTACGCCGGGTTCGTTAAAATCAATGTCGGAATCTTTTAGTATTACTGCGAGCTCTTCTACGACCTGCGGATCATCTGTAATTCCCATTATGACTTTATTGTAGGGTCTGGAACCTTCCAAACCGAACTTGAATCCGGCAAATATGGGAATACCTTTCGCCAATACCTGTCTTAATCCCTCACTGTCTATAATCGTGGCATCCGTAACGCCTACCTCAACAAGAGCTGAAGATATATCATCTTCATACTCTTCTTTGTTAAGTACAATAATAAGCAGATAATTAGTTTCCATGAATGACTCTGCCATCTTTTGTTTCGACTTTTCCCTGGACGGGATATTTACTGTCAAAATCTTTTATAATTTTAAATATTTCATTTTCATTAGATGCATTTAATAGTTTTTCTTTTATGTCTTCATGTCTCAGCAAACGGGCTATTCTTGCTATTGTCTGTAAATACTCTTTATTAACATTTAATGGGGCTGCAATCATAAAAATAATGTGAACAGGTTTCTTATCCAAAGATTTAAAATCAATCCCTTCTTTTGATCTCGCAAACAAAATAGCCATCTCTTTAACATCTTCCGATCTGCCATGGGGAATTGCAATACCTTTACCAATTGCCGTGGTTTCCACATCCTCTCTCTTGACAATTGCGTTCAAAAAATTCTTCTTATTTACTAAAATACCTGTTTTATCAAAAACATCCACAAGTTCTTCAATTACGTCATTTTTGCTCTTTGATTTAATTTCTTTCACTATCAGATCTGTTGACATGTATGATGCTAACATTTCAGCCTCCTTATATTTTTGACAATTATAACATTACTTAAATTACGTGTCAATTGATTTCTTAACCGTTTAATCGGTAAAATACAATTGTACGCATTTATATTTCCTTCTCTGTTATACCTGAAAATAGTGACGAATTTATGTTTAAATTCACTGAACTCGTTTCTTTCAACAAGAGATTCTGTCTCGTATTCAATTTTATGACTATTTTCTCTCTCGAAAAAGATTGTACTGGCCAAACAAAACCTCCTCCAACTTAATATAACCACCAATCACCAACCAAATATAACACTTTAAATTTATTTTTTCAAGATATTTTGTTATATTTTTAATAAAAATTTTAACACGGCATTAGCACATTTTAAACGTAGCTTTTTCCATCAAGAAAAAACTAAATGGAGAATTGGAATTTTTCGTTCTTAAATATAGCCAAACAAGTATCGACAACATCAGGATCGTACAATATGCCCTTGTTTTTTCTTATCTCGTCAAGAGCCTTATTCAAGCCCCAGGCGGGTCTGTACGGCCTGTGATTGGACATTGCCTCTACAACATCAGCAACGCTTAATATTCTTGATTCCAAAAGGATGTTATTGCCGCTTAAATGTTGAGGATAACCCGAACCGTCCATTCTCTCATGGTGCTGTAAAACAAAATTAGCTACCTTCCACGGGAATTCTATTCCCTTTAATATGTCATATCCTGCTTTGGGATGCTCTTTGATTAACATAAATTCTATTTCGGTTAACCTTCCCGGTTTACTGAGTATTTCAGCCGGGACGGTTATTTTACCTATATCATGCACAGAACCTGCAATTCTTATACCTTCAATTTGATTTTCGGGCAGCCCCATTTCAGTCGCAATCAGACAAGCGAGCTGTGTAACCATCTGTTGGTGACCATATGTGTACGGATCTCTTTTTTCTACTGATGACGCCAGAGCATTGACCACTTCTTCAAGAACCCTGCTCAATTTATCAAAGGAAGATTGAAGATTTTCCTCTGCCTGCATCCTTTCTATTATCTCTTTTTGTAATTGGTCAACAACTTTTTTCAGCTCGACATTCTGTTTTTGAATCTTCTTTTCCAGATTAATATTTATCTCTTCTTCTTTATTTAAAATTTCTTCGTTAAACAGAAGAAGAAAAGACTTTCTTCCATTGTAAAGTACACTTTTTATATTTACCTTAAATTTGGTTTCATTGCCGTTGTTGCCGACATAATGAATGTCGAGCTTATCAGGGGGTTTTGTCGAAGATAAAGCTTCATTAATTTTTCTTCCCGCCCTGTCGCTTAGAAGAGCCAAAATTTTATTATTCTTTACAAACTCTTCGTCAATATTGAATCTCTTAAGAAACAAATTGTTCCAGGAGGCAAAATTCAAATCTTTTTTAAATACAATCGCTACGGGGGAAGGAATTAAATTCATAATAGCTTGATAAAGCATTTTCTTTTCTTTCAATTCGTTTTTTACGAGTTTCAAATCTATAACGGATAGTTTCAACGATCTTACTTCATCTCTGAGCCCAAACAGTTCATTTAGCAATTGTTCCTTTGATTTATCTATATCCTTCATTTTTCCCTCTTTTTTGATTATAAAATCAAATTAATCTAATGTCAACCTATGTAGTGCACATTTTAATCAGTTTTCCCCATGCATCTTCTCCGGAGTTTAACATTCCCGAATTCAACAACAGATATTCATCACTTTCTGTTACTCCCATCATTCCGCCTTTTATATACTTTACACATACATTCGCACCTTTTTCAATATAGCTTGTCAAATCTTTTCCCTTAATTATACCTGCGATTTCTTTATTTTTAATGTCACCGTTCGAGATATGCGATTTCATCTTTTTCCCCACAACATCTTTTTGGAAAACAAATCCGACAATATAGGTGGGAACAATATAACTGCCAAAATTAAATTCATCGTAAATAGTAGTTTTTTTTATGATTCGATAATTCCTGATAGGCCTTAGAATTCTTCGAAAATTGAAATTGGCATCTCTTATGGCATTAAAGTTCAGCCTTGTAATTTCATTTTTCACGATGATAATAATATCAAAACTCTTATAAAGATCTTCCGGTAACAAAAACCAACCTTTATCCAGAGTAAAATTAAAAACCCCGATGGAATAAGGCATCTTTACCTTTGTTCGATCTTCCTTACAAATACTTCTAACACTTGCAAATTGCTCTTCGGATTTTAATATATGCGTTGGCTCAACAATCTCTACGTTGAATTTACTCTTGAGAAATCTTTTCAGAGCAGCTACGGCAATAATATTTTGGAATAAAGAGAACCACCTTTCTTCGAGATGGAACTGGGAGGACGAGGAAAATTCCGAATTTTTCCCTATTTGTGAAAACCATAACGCTTTGAGAAGCAAATTATAGTAATCCGTTCTATCCAGGAATACAAGCTGATATTTAAAACGATTTTCCAGCCAATTATTGAATTCTTTAATGCTAAATTTCTCGGATATTTCATTACCGTAGAAAGCTCCCTGAAGGGCTAATTCAGAAAGCATATACGAAACCGTGCTATTTTCAATCGTTTTGAATGTTTCCAGTGAAACTTTTTTAATATATCTTTTATATATCATATAACCTTCCAGAGAGTATATAATAATATATTTAATTTAGAGATTTGTCAAAAGGAAACCGAAAAATTAAGAGATGGCGAAACAAGGAAACCGATTCCTATGTCTTTATATAAGCTTATGTAATTGACATTCTCGATTGCAAATACGGAGTTAATGTCAATACCGTTTCTTTCGACAAAATATATGGAGTTAAAGAAACGCTGATAATTTAAACTGTCCCCCTGAGTAGGGGTTTCTAACGAATATAAACGAATAATACCGTAACCGAGAGATACATTGGAATAAAACATGTAGTCGATTTTTGATAGTATATTCGTCCCCAGGAAATCCAACGGGATTTCATAATCGATCGTAAGTGCGTATCCAGAATACGCATAATAATCATAGGAGGTTTTATGTACTTCGGATTTAACAAAAAGAGGCATTATGCTAATTCGGTCTGTTAATGGCATTTTAATATAGTAATTCATTCCCCAGTCATAGTAAGGAGTGTAATTCAATCCGCTCGAGATTGTCAAACTAAAAAGTGGCAGTGCAATAACGAGTAATAAAATGAAAACCGAAACGAATTTAATTGCTTTCATGTTCAATAACTTCTATAATTCTCTTTGCCGTTTGCCCGTCCCACAACTCCGGTACTTCACCGTATTTACATTCACCATCAAGGCATTTCATCACATTATTAACGATTGTATCTTTTTCCGTCCCTACAATTGTATTGCTACCTACCTCAACGGTTATCGGTCGTTCCGTATTTTTCCTAACGGTAAAACAGGGAACGTTCAAGAAGGTTGATTCCTCTTGAATTCCTCCGGAGTCCGTTATAATACATTTTGCATCATTTTCCATTGATAACAAATCTATGTAACTTAGAGGTTCTATGATTTTTAAATTTTCAATTTCATTTAAGGCAATGCCAAACTGCTGTGCCATTTTTGCCGTTCTCGGATGAATGGGGAAAATTATGGGGGTCTTCTTACTGATCTCTTCCAAAGCACCCACAATGGACAAAAAAGTGTCTCTGTTATCAACATTTGAAGGTCTGTGCATGGTAAGAAGAATATAATCTCCCTTATCAAGCCCGAATTCCTTATATTTCTTTCTGTTTTTTATTCTGTCCAGATTATTCACTATTGTATCTATCATTATATTGCCTACAAAAAAAATCTTTTCCTTTTCCAATCCTTCTTTTTCAAGGTTAATATTTGCCTCTCTTGAGTGGGTGAACAGAAAGTCGGAAAGAGAATCTGTGATCACACGATTTATTTCCTCGGGCATTGTTCTGTCATAACTCCTCAATCCGGATTCAATATGAGCAATTTTTATATATAATTTTGATGCGGCGATGGAAGAAGCCATTGTGGTATTAACATCACCTACAACAACAATCATATCCGGTCTGTCCTTTTCAAGCAGCTCCTCTGTTGATTTTATGATCTCGGCAGTTTGGTACCCCTGGCTTCCGGAACCTACATTTAAATAATAATCCGGTTCGCTTATGTTTAATTCCTCAAAAAATACCTTAGACATAAAATAATCGTAGTGTTGCCCGGAATGCACAAGGACAGTATTAAAGTTTTTATTAGCTTTTAACAACTCCATTAAAGGGGCGATTTTGATAAAATTCGGTCTTGCACCTACTATAACAAAAATTTTCTTCATCAATCCTCCAAAAAACATCTCTGCTAATATAATACAATAAAGAGCGTTTGTCAAACATCAAAATATAAGAAAGAGTAGATAGGTTCGAACATATTAACCACCAGATGGGAATAAAGGATGTGGCGAATAGGAAACAAATGGAAAGCACGTATGGCTTTACAAACACCCCCCCTGCTACGCAGTACCCCTCTTGCCGAGGGGAATTTTCAGGCACAATTTTTGGGAGGTATCTCATTTTTCGGGGTTCGAGAGCCTCACCCCTCATGTGTATATTTTCTTTTTTGTAGTCGTTTCATCTGGATAAGAGAGCCTCACCTTCGAGTGCCTCAGGCTTCGGCTTCGTGAACATTGCCCCTCATGAATCTGTCCATCGACAACTTCACCCCTCATGCCGAGGGGAATTCAATAATGTTACCTTGAATCAAGCTCAAGGTCTTAATGAGATTCTGAAACAATTTCAGAATGACAAATCAGAAAAGCAAGAAACGATATAATCAATTACATATTTAAATTTCCAGTTCTTACTTATTTCTAATCATAGCTGCTCCACTTTTAGGGGAGCTGTCCGGTTCTGCCGGACTGAGGGGGCATGGGCCGAGGGGAATTCAATAATATAACCCGTTAAATAACTAAGAAGTAGGAAATATGGGAAGTGTAAAATAAATATACCTCCCAAATAAATTTTATCGCTTAATTTTTCTTGTGAAATATCGAGGTAAAGAAAATATTTTCTTTACCTCGATTAGAATAGACTTTACCTTATATTTACAAGTTTCTTTATTTCTCGGTTTTTGCCGTTCTTTATCTCAGCGAAATAGACTCCGTTTTTCAACTTTAAATCGAATTTTCCGTTACCGCTTGATACTGTTTTTTCAAAAACTTTACTACCTATCAAATCATAAACGGCAACAGAGATGTTTTTGTCGGAATTCCCCGAAACCAACAACTTTCCGTTTATAAACTTAACCTTGACCGAAGATTTACTTATATTGTCCTCAGACTTAATACCCGTTTGTGTAAGGTAAAAGTTTATCCCCGTGTCTCCGCATGCGGCAGGAATCAAGGATGGACTACATGAATATCCGTCAGGAACAATGACAAAAACATTATACGAATCGGAAGCCGTTGAAACGGGCAGTATATATCTACCGTCTGAATATGTAATAGTTTTCATATCGCCTACAACCGTATCAGATGTTGCGGAACATCTTACCTCAAATGTATCCACACCGTTTCCGTCCACATAAACATGCCCTTTAATGCTGCTGTCATTCTTAAAGAGTAGAATGTTAAAATTCGTATTCCCGCTGACTATTAAAGATGTATCTTTCCTGTTTGTGTATAGCGGGTAATACATATCCGTAAGGAAACTGTAATCTACTTCCCAATTCGAGAAGTAGAGTCCCTTCATTATCGGCATGCTGTAAGAACCGTTTATAAGAAATGTCTGAGCCGTAAGAGTCTGCACGGTTGTTCCGTTAAGATACCCTCCGCCTATAAACCAAGTGGCCGTATCTTTCAATGTATCTCCCAGGTTGTCAATGATGTATCCGCTTAACATTGTTGAATCGGTGAATGTTAATTGATAATTTTTGGTGTCGCTGCCCGATATAACCAAAGAATCCATACATCCGAGGTAACCGGGATTGTTACCCACAAAATCTATCAATATAATTTGTGCGGTATCTCCCACAAGAGAATCCGGAAGATATATGTTATAGGATCCATCCGTACCCGTAAACGCAGCATAATCTCCGTAATCAGTGCTTGCCATCACAAATATTTTATCCGCCGGGTTACTACCGGCCGTTACGTTACCGCTCACTGTGGTAGACGAAGAAATGTGATTTACCAACAAGGAAATTGTATCGGCACCACCGTTATCAATTCCGACAACAAACATGTACATTGGCACGGGGACGGAAGGTATATAACCCGAATAATATGAATTCTTAATCTCATCAAAATCAAAGGGACTTCCGTCATATATTTTATAAAACGCAACAAGTTTATCACCTGAGTCCAGTGTAAAGTTTTGGTTAGCGTCATAGTAAAATTTTATTGTTGCGGAAGTATCACCTCCCTGAAAATTCCCCGTTAAAGTCAGAGAATCATTGACATTAACAGACGGAGCCGTAGAATTGTTGATTTTTAAATTGGTAAACCCGAAGAGAACGAATGGAAATAGAAGATAGAGAAAAAATAATTTTTTCATAAATGCCTCCATTTTTATACTATAATTAATAATAATTCCGCCACCACGATTTGTCAATATTTTTATTGAAATTGTTATTTCAAAGTCAAGTGTCACATATTTTTACTAAGCGAAGTGTCACATATGTTAGTATCACGGTAGTATTTTTTCATGCTTAAAATACCATCCACTTTATTTTGATATTCTACACCATCATTGTTATCAGACAGGTAAGTTTCATGTA
>WFRF01000204.1 GCA_015486655.1 Caldifarciminota bacterium
CGTCATTTGTTTGCTGAACGGAATAACCATAATCATCACTCGTCCCTCCATAAGTTTTTGTCCAAAGCGTATCGCCATTTGCGTCTGTTTTTATAAGATATACATCGTATCCTCCGGCACCGTAAGAATCCGTGTACCCTGTGATAATATATCCACCGTCATTTGTTTGTTGAACAGATTTACCATAATCATGACTCGAACCCCCGTAAGCTTTTGTCCACAATGTATCACCTATTGAATCGGTTTTTACAAGATATACATCGTATCCTCCGGCACCGTAAGAATTCGTGTAACCAGTGATAATATATCCCCTGTCACTTGTTTGTTTAACAGAGTAACCACGATCAGATTCCGAACTACCGTATGTCCTTGTCCATAATGAAATGCCTCCTGCTCCATATAAATTTAACGGAATCAAAGTGAGAAAATAAACTAATAAAAGTGTGAAATAGATAAACATACTCTTAAAATCATAAAAACACTTCATAATAACTCCTTTTTATTTATTTTATATCTTTGAAATTTAATTGTCAATTATTATTTTCTCATGTGTGTTGTTACAATGTCAAAATGTCACATGTTGGAGTATCAAAAAAGTAAAAGATACCTTGTAATCAATTATTCCGATTTAATTATTAGTTCCCATTTCCTACTTATATCTAAACATAAGCTGCTCCTCTTTAAGGGGAGCTGTCCGGTTTTACGGGACTGAGGGGTATTGGATAGAGGAGAATTTAATAAAATCAATTACATATTTAACTTCTCAGTCCCTACTTTTCACTTATTATAAAACACCCCGTCCTGACATTCGTCAGTTCACCCCTCTTACCGAGGGGAATTAGCAGGAAAGCATGTATGGCTCTACAAATACCCCGCCGCTACGCGCCACCCCTTTTACCGAGGGGAATTTAGCAATGTAACCTTGAATAAAATTCAAGGCATTAATGAGATTCCCGATCAAGTCCGGTTATTATTGAATTTCAAAAATTTCGGTATTGACACCGGTATTGTATTGGTGTATTCTCCCCTTGAGGGAATGCGGTGAGAATCCGCAGCAGCCCCGCTACTGTATGTGGTATCGAAAGCACATTTGCCACTGTCTCACGATGGGAAGGCGTGTTAGTAGCAAGCCACAAGCCAGGATACCTCAGAGTCGTATATCCTCGCGGGTGGGATATATGTTTTTTTGTACCCGCACGGTGAAAACTTTAAAAGGAGGTTTTTAATGAAAAAGTTCATTATCGCCGTGCTTATGCTTTTCGTGCTGCTAAACTCTATCTACGCAGAAAAGGTTTATCGTCTCCCTACAACAATCGTATCCGCCGACAGGAACAAAACATCGAGGAAAAACACTTCCTATCATGTTCAAATCATAACGGCAAAACGTATCAAAGAACTCGGATTCACGGAATTGCCTCAAATTATCGACTATTCTTCAAATGTTATCTCTTCCGATAACGGTTATTCGGGTTCGGTAAGCAGAATATCAATGAGAGGCGGGTTCAGCCGTCACATTACGGTAATGATTGACGGAGTTCCGGTTAATTCCTCATTTAACGGCTCCCCTGATCTTTCCGTAATCCCTGTTGATGCAATTAAAAGGGTCGAGATTGTTGAGGGGCCCATATCGGCAATGTATGGTAGCGGTTCAATATCGGGTGTTGTAAATATAATCACAAAGAGTAATGGGAAAAACAGTTTCTCGATAAGTTTGGAAAACAGAAATGCGTATAATGCTTCCGCTTCGGTTTTTTCTCCTCTCGGCTATCTCTCTTTTTCCCTTTCCAACGACAGAAGTTGGAGAAGCAATACGGACTTTAACAGAGGTAATTTCCTGTGGAAAAAGGATATTTCATTAAATCCGATAAAACTGTCTTTATCGGCTCTGTATACGGAATTTAGTCTCGGTGTGCCGGGACCGATGCCGGACAGTTCATTTATTCCCGAATTCGGCGATTCTACGGCTAACTCGCTGTATGACCACCAAAACGTACGCAGTTTTTTACTTAAATCAAGATTAAATTATACATTTCTCTCAAAAAATATGATTAGGCTTAACTATTCAATACATTTTGATTCTTTACTCTACTACTCACAGTACAGAAGTTGGTATGATAATTCCGTTCAGCATAGTTTCAGCAGATATTATACGATAACGAATTTCCCCGAATTACTCTATTTTTATTCGAGCAAGTTATTTGACTTTGGTTTGGGCGGAAATCTCGATATGCAGAGCAACTTGTCGAGGAACGATATTTACGGAGATACGAATATTCTGGCGGACAGCTCGTCATGGAAAATAAAATATAATACCTATTCGACTTTCCAGGAGGCAAAGTTGAAGTTCATACCGCATATGATTCTTGAAAATAAACTCAGATACGATTACGTATCTCTGAAGAAGGATACAATTGCAAGAAGATTCAGTGCTTTGTCTTACGATTTCGGAGGAGCATTCAATTATAAAATGTTTATCTTCAAGGCAAACTACGGGACGGCATTTAAAAACCCGGGACTGAACGACCTCTTCTTCCCTTATATGGGAAATCCGAATCTAAAACCCGAAAAAAGCAGGGAATTCTCCGTACTTTTTGGCATAAACCTGTCCTTTGCCGATTTCACGGTTTCCTATTTCAATAAAAATGTAAAGGATCTTATATACTGGAACGGTATGTCGCCGGAAAACATAAACAGTGTCAAGGTAAACGGTGTGGAGGGAAAGTGCACTATTTCAGCACCCTTTGTAACATTCTCTACAAATCTGACTTATGAAAACTCAATAAGTCATGTTTTATTGGATACAAGCGGAACATATTCGGACAGGAGGACACCTTATTCTCCGGAGTTTAAAGTGTCGTACATATTAAACCTGAATCTTCCGTATGATTTTACCGTCGGGAATTCCGGAATGTTTACGTCACCTTATGTGAATTATTTTGGAAATATCTCGGGAGGAGTTGATACCGTCAGCACGAATAATACATTTATAACAAATATTAACATCGGTAAAAAGATTTCAAATCTCACAATCAAATTCTCCGTTGATAATATTCTCGATTACAAGGGGATTAAAAGTTTCGGTTATTCAAAG
>WFRF01000205.1 GCA_015486655.1 Caldifarciminota bacterium
ACGGAAATTGAGAATACGTTAAAGGCGGCTAGAGATTCGTGGGACGGTAGGATAATTGCCATATTTCAACCGCATCTCTATTCGAGAACGGTGCTTCTCAAGGAAAAATTCGGCGGAGCATTTTATAATGCCGATATTGTTATAATTACCGACGTTTATCCGGCAAGGGAAAAGCCCATAGAGGGGGTTACGGGGAAATTGATAGCGGACTCATGTATCGAACACAGACATAAAAATGTTTTATATGTGGAGAATAAAGAAGATATACCGGACGTTTTAAATAAAATAAAGAAGGAAAATGATATGATAATTACCATTGGAGCGGGAAACATTTACAAGGTAGGAGAGGCATTTATTGAGCGTTATGGAAAGAATTGAAGTTCTAAAAGAGCGATTTGAAGGCAAAATCCTGGAAAATGCCGATTTAAGAAATTACTCCTTTATGCATACAGGCGGACATGCAAAGTATCTTTTTGAGCCTTATTCCATTGCTGATTTGGAATTGATTAGTGAGCAATTCGGCGAAGTAAAATGCATAGGCAACGGTTCCAATGTATTGTTTAGGGGAGACATTGATAAAATAGTTGTTATTTCCAGGACTTTTAATGATAGTGTAAGCATAGAAGGTGATACGATAAGATCAAGTGCGGGAGTTTCATTGCCTGTTTTGGCAAAGAAGGCTTATGAAAATTCACTTACCGGTTTTGAAGAGTTAGTTGGTATTCCTGGTACCGTAGGCGGAGCTATAAGGATGAATGCAGGAGCTTTCGGTAAGACTGTTTTTGATGTTTTAACGGAATTCTCAATATTTGAAACAAATAGCGGAAGAACCGTTAAAATGTCTCCTTCGGATGTTAATTTCCAATATAGAAACGGAGGATTGCAGGAAGGACAGATCGTTGTTAGCGGCACATTTAAATTAAATAGGGGAGAGAAAGGTGCTATTTTAAATAAGATGTTTAATTTCTCCGCTAACAGAAGAATGAAGCAACCTATGAAAGGATACTCTCTCGGTTCCATATTTAAAAATCCCAAGAAATACCCCGCAGGATGGTTAATTGAAGAATGTGGTTTTAAAGGGACGAAAGTCGGGGGCGCATATGTTTCTGAGAAACATGCAAATTTTATTATAAATGACGGATCGGCCACTTCGGAAGATGTTTTGCAGCTTATCGATATGATTAGAACACAGGTGTTTAAGAGGTTTAACATAGAACTTGAACTGGAGATTGTTGTTTTATGATTTTGACAGTAAAAGATAATCTCGGGCGAAGAAAGAGAAGAAAAAAATCGCTCAGAAGAAACATTTTAAAGATTGTGATGTTACTTATAATTATAGTTGTTCCTTTAGTCATTTTATATAATTATATATTTATCGTAAGATATGTAGATGCTCCCACAGAACTTAAAGGGGAGGCGGAGAAAACAGCTCTCGGTAAACCACTGTACACCATAAAAAAGGAATCAATATTAAGTAAGATAGAAGGATACCCGAAATATGACATTTCTTTAATGAAAATAATTCCCGGAAAACTTGTAATAAGGAAAAAATCCGTAGAGCCGGAAGTTTACCTGGCGGATATGAATCTTTATATAGACAAAAACGGTAATTTATTCGGTTCAGGTAACAAGGTGCTGTATGCTCCTCTTAAAGTGTATGGACAAGTTGACAGCTCAAAAATAAAAACGATTCTTAATATTTCTCGTAAAGGGATATTTAAAACAATTCATGTGAACGGAAGATATTTTGTGGGAAAAATAGGACATGTGAAAATCTGTTTTACATCATTGGATGATGTGATGATAAGGAGAATTAAACTGGTTATGAGCAAAGAACAGAGAAAGTATTACACAATGGATTTGCGGTTCAGAAATCAAGTTATAATTAGATAGAGAGGTGGTCATGGGAAAGAAAGATACTATTGCTGCAATTGATATAGGAACCGATAAGGTTGTTGCGTTAATTGCAATAATTGAAGACGGGGGAATTAACATAATAGGCATTGGGCAGCATGAGTCTAATGGAGTAAGCAAGGGGCAAATTATCAATATCGATAAGACTACTACGGACATACAGGAAGCTATGAATAATGCCATGATGATGGCGGGGATGAAGTTCAACAGATTATATGTGGGAATAGGAGGGGGGCACATTGAGACAATAACATCAAAGGGGATGGTTGCTATTCCAAGGGGCGGAGCTCAGATTACAAAAGACGATATAGGTAGGGTAATCGAGCAGGCAAAAGCTATAGCAATACCGGCGGACAGAGAAATATCTCATATCGTCCCCCAGGAATTTATAATTAATGAGGAGATCAAAACAAATGACCCTATCGGTATGACCGGAGTAAGACTGGAAGGAAAGATAAAAATTATAACGTCGTCATCATACAGTCTTTCGAATATCAAGAGATGCATAGAGAAATCTCACATCAAAGGTGCTGTTTATGTGGCGAATCCAATTGCATCCGCTTATGCAACATTCGATGAAAATGAAAAGAAAATGGGAGCCGTAATGTTGGATATAGGTGCGGAGACAACAGACATTGTTGTATATGAGGATGGTAATCTCAGGTATGTAGGTGTTGTTGAGATCGGAGGGGAGTTTATTACGAAGGACATCGTTTACGGACTCAATACCACCAGGGATAATGCGGAGAATTTCAAATTAAATTACGGATGTGCAAGACTCGATATGGTGGATGACAATGAGATCATTGAGGTCCCCGGTGTCAGCGGAAGAGCTCCCAGAAAGATTAGCAAACAGGAATTTATTCAGATAATAGAGCCGAGGGTTAGAGAAATCTTGGAACTCGCCTATGCAAAGATAGTTAAAGAATCGGATGTGCCTATGGATAGAATCGGAGCGGGATTGATTCTTACGGGAGGAACAGCGAATTTGCCGGGCATTTCGGAGCTGGGAGAGGATATTTTTAATTTGAGGGGCAGAATAGGTAACCCGAGAGATATTTCAGGTATCGGAGAAAATATTTATGATCCGGCGTTTTCAACAGCTGTAGGTCTGATAAAATATGCCATAAAAGAAGAGGGAACATCGGAGAATGTTAAAAGAGCGAGTGGTTCAGGTGATAGCTTTTTCAAGAGAATATTTGATTGGTTAAAAGATATTTAAAAATGGAGGGCACCATGTTTGATGTAAGTGATGAAAGAGTCATTAAACCCGCTGAAATCAAAGTGATTGGCATCGGCGGCGGGGGAGGAAATGCAGTTAACAGAATGTTTAAGGAAGGGGTTAATTC
>WFRF01000206.1 GCA_015486655.1 Caldifarciminota bacterium
ATCGAACGAATAAGAACGTTGAGACCGGATATGATCCTTTTATCAGGCGGTGTTGATGGCGGAACAATATCCCATGTGGCCGAATTATCGGAAATAATAGCGGCTGCAGATCCCAAACCGCGTTTCGGTTCCACATATAAATTACCCGTAATATTTGCTGGGAATAAAGACGCAAGAGATATTGTTAAGGAGAATCTTGAAAAAAAGACCGATCTTTTTATCGTAGACAACTTAAGGCCTGTGCTTGAAAGGGAAAATTTAAAACCCGCAAGGGATAAAATACACGATCTGTTTATGGAGCATGTTATGGCTCAGGCTCCCGGGTACAAAAAATTAATGAGTTGGACGGATGTTCCGATTATGCCGACTCCCGGAGCAGTAGGGCTTCTGATTGAAAAGATAGCAAAAAAAGAACACATTGAAGTTCTTGGTGTTGATATAGGCGGAGCTACAACGGATGTCTTTTCTGTATTCCAGGAAACTTTTAACAGAACCGTAAGTGCAAATCTCGGAATGAGTTACAGCATATCAAATGTAATGGCAAGTTCTGGAATAAACAATATTATGAGATGGATTCCATTTCATCTTGACGAGAAAGAGGTAAGAAACAGAATCAAAAACAAGATGATTCGCCCCACAACGATTCCTCAAACAATTGAAGATTTACAACTTGAACAGGCAATAGCAAGGGAAGCTCTAAGACTTGCCCTTGAACAACATAAAACAATGGCGGTAAGCTTGAAGGGTGTTCAGCAAGAGCGAACGATTTCGGATACATTTAACCAAACCCAATCGGGCGCTACACTTGTTAACATGCAAACATTGAATATGGTGGTAGGTTCCGGCGGTGTTCTCTCACATGCTCCGAGAAGGGTACAATCGGCTTTTATGATGATTGACGCTTTTTTACCTGAAGGATTTACAATGCTGACAGTGGATAGTATATTTATGATGCCTCAACTCGGTGTGCTTTCTCAAGTACACGAACAAGCTGCAACAGAGGTTTTCAACAAAGACTGTTTAATAAGGCTCGGTACATGTATCGCCCCCATTGGTAACGGTAAAAAATACGGAACACCCTGCCTTTCCATAAGCTACGGGGAAAACACAAGGCAGGTAAAATATGGAGAAATGGCACTAATACCGTTAGGTGTAGGCGAAAAGATGGAAGTAAAGGTTAAACCGGAAAAAGGGTTTGATATGGGAGCAGGAAACGGTAAGGAGGTTGTCAAAACCGTTGAAGGCGGAGTCGTAGGATTAATAATTGATGCAAGGGGAAGAAGACCCTTCACTTTACCTGAAGATAACAAACTAAGGGTTGAAAAATTGGTTGAATGGAATAAAGTACTCGGAACATATCCTGAGGTTAAATAAGGAGGTAGAAATTGGCTCATGCATTTACACCTGGATTAAAGGTTAGCGAAAAAGCTGTTATATATAAAGAGAGGAGATTACCACTTAAAGGTGAAGTGGTAGTAAAAGTGGGGGACAGGGTTAAGGCGGATGATATAGTTGCCAAAACGGCAATACCCGGTGACGTTGAAACATTGAACATTGCGGGACGCCTTGGCGTTTCACCTGAGGACGTAAAAGAATTCTTAAAAGTTAAAGTTGGGCAAGAGATAAAAAAGGATGATATTATAGCCGAAACAAACGGATTTTTCGGATTGTTTAAAACCATAATCAAATCCCCCATTACCGGAAGCATTGAAAATATGTCGGAAATCACTGGGCAGATGATACTGCGGCACCCTCCGAAACCCATAGAAATTGATGCCTATATAGATGGTTATGTGACGGATATTATTGAGAATGAGGGCGTAAAAATCAAAACTAAGGGAACCTTTGTTCAGGGAATATTCGGAATTGGCGGAGAAGCAAGAGGCGAAATAAAGAAGGTAGCTCAAAGTAATGACTCAGTTATAAAGGAATCGGATATTACACCCGATTGCAAAGGAAAAGTCCTTATTGCCGGCTCATTTGTTAATGTTAAAACCATTAGAAAGGCAGTATCCGTAGGGGCAAAGGGTATTGTTGTCGGCGGTATTGATGACAGAGACATCAAGGAATTCCTCGGATATGATATAGGAGTCGCAATTACAGGTTCCGAGAAGAAGGGCATCACAATTGTCGTTACAGAGGGATTCGGACAGATGAACATGGCAGAAAGAACATTCGAGATTCTTACTTCCCATGAGGGAGAAATAGCATCCATTAACGGTGCCACTCAAATCAGGGCGGGAGTTCTAAGACCTGAGGTTATAATTCCCAACTTTGATTTGAAAGAAGAAGATTTGTCGGCAATCGATTCATCAAGCGGAATCAAAGTAGGGCATAATGTTCGTATAATAAGGGCTCCTTATTTCGGTCTTATCGGTAAAGTTACAAAACTACCACCTGAATTGGAGCTTATAGAAACGGAAGCCAAGGTTAGGGTCCTTGAAGTTGAATTAAAGGACGGAAGAAAAATAACACTGCCTCGTGCAAATATAGAATTGATCGAAGAATAAAAAGAAGCCCCAATTATGGGGCTTCTTTAATTACTTGTCAAAATCCCGATTTGAATATATAATTATTTATAATTGGGAAAAGGAGTGATTATGAGAAAAATATTGGTAGTTGATGATGAACCCGATTTGCTTGATCTGATTGAACTTATCCTTACCAACGAGGGATACGGTGTCGATAAAGCTCAGAATGGCGCAAAAGCCGTTGATTTGGCAAGTAAAAACAATTATGACTTGATTATAATGGATATTATGATGCCTGAAATGGACGGGTGGGAAACAATCAAATCCATTAGAGC
>WFRF01000207.1 GCA_015486655.1 Caldifarciminota bacterium
TCTAAATTAGCATGTATATTTCCGTATGTCCCTCTGTTGAGTTCTTTAATCCATTTCTTAATATTATTTTCAATATTGTTGTTAAATTCGGCTACTTCAGCTTTGAAAATAAAAAGCTTATTTGAAAATCTGATTCTAATCCACCCTTTTTCAAGTAATCCCCACATTATTTCCTTTCTTGCTTTGCCTTCAAAACCAAACGGTTCATTATATCGTTTAAATGTCGCCTCAATATAATCTTTTGTAAGTCCGAAAATTTCCGGTTTGTCACAGATCATCTCTATGTGTTTTCCCATAACTTTAAGGGGATAGATATTGCCCTCAGGAGAAATCCAGTATGCTTCATGTTCCATCGCCATAATAATATCCTCCTTTAGTCTGCTGAAAATAAAAAACGCTTATTGCCGATTTGCATAAAAGGCTGTGGCGTAAAGGGATCCAGTACCTGTTCCCTGCAGCTGCCGTCCTGATCAATAATATACATTAGCTTTCTGCTTGCGTAAAACCACACTTTCAGATTATTGTTTTCTCTACTGAATTTTTTCGCATATTCCAGCCCTTCTTTTGCGGATTTTATCTCTTTGGGCAAATATTTTTTAACGTAAAAGGCGGCCATATATCGAACAATCATGAACATATCAAATGGTTTTGCCGCTTCCTCTTCAAATTTATCATGTATTATCTTATTATCAAGATCGACCATCTTTTGCAGTTCATCTCTGTCAATTCCTATGACATCCAAAATTCTATAAAACATCTCCTTGGACAAACCGGATTCATCCAAACCGAAATGTTCCATCTTTGCAATTTTATTTGCAATTTTATTGATGTTTTTATATCCCAAAGCACTTCCTATGTCGCCATATGAGATCCTTTTGCTTTTTCTAATGTGAACGATGTATGCTATTGTGTGATTGTATCTCATAATATCTCCTTGTGAATATTTAATTACTTTAGTTTTTTAACCCTTCCGCCGTATTCGAAAACACCATTCAGCCTTAAAAAGCCCTTATTAGGAGGGAAATCGAAATCATTGGTTATAAAGAAAACTCCTCTATTACCCCCCTTTTTAAATTCAACTATGTAGTAAGGTGCTTTTTTCTTATTTAGAAGGTCGAAAAAATCCAGACCGTTGTAAGGCAAATATAGAATCTCACCATAAGGGATGTAATATAACTTTACGATTTCAATGTAATCCATGATATATTTCATCTTATACAGCTCTGTTAAATGAATTGCGCCGAAAATGTCATGATCTGTATGGGGATAACCCCACATTTCCAGGCGAATTAATTCTTCAAATTCTACATACCCCCTATTCTTTGAAATAACCATAGATCTACCTCCTGTCATATAGTTTTAAAGAGGCTCTCTGAAAATAATTCCTTTGATTATTTTCAATGTCGTTATTTGTCCGGATATTGCTTTTCATAATCTGATTATCGACAATAATTTTAGTGAGTTCCATCACCTTAAATTGCGTCATTATATATTCCTTCAAACCATATGGCTCATATTTCTCAAATTTAAAATTTTCATGTAAGTCTCTGAAACTGTTTGTTATAAAGTCATCAATGGATAATTTCAAATCTTTCTTTGTCATTGTAGTCCTCCTTTTTAATATTTTGTTACGAACTACACAGAGAGTACAATGGTTATTGCTCAAAACGTTTCCTCATAGGGTTATTTGGATATGATAAAACCTCGGCAACAAAAGCATCCCCCTGAAAGATACCGTAATTACTCCAGTGTATCTCTTTTAAAAATTTCAAAATGTAAGGTTTATTAACATCTGAAAAGTATGCATCACGGAGAATCGGGTGTCTAAAGATGATATTAAACCCTATAATATCGCGTCCGTAATTGTCGGAGGCAATGTATTTAGTTCCTATTAAGCCGAGGAAAAATTCAATATACCTGAAGTTTATTCTTCCGCCCCCGCCCAAACCTGCTCCGACTCTGATTGTTACAAGATGAGATATGCTTAAATGTTTTTTTAGTATGATTTCTTCAAAAAAATTATTGTTTTCGATAATGAAGTACAATAGAGGACGATAAAAGGTTCCCAAAACATCGGATTCTATTTTTAATTCCATCAGGCTTACTTTGGGAGAAGAAGGTTTTAATTCAACAATACGCGGGTCTGTAAAGTAGTGAAATTCATTGTTAAAGTTTATATTAATTTTATTTTCTATACTTATTTTGGTTTTTTTATCCTCATAAAGAATGTTGCCTTTTATATCTTTTTTATAATAGTCCAAGAAATCCGTATGGACAAACAGTTGAGGATAGATCTCTTGCTTTAGGTATGAGGGGTGGAAAAATAATAGGTCACGAAAATCTCTCCCGGCACTTAAGTACCATAAGATATTATCTTCTTTATTACGAAACAGATTATCCCAGTACTGTTCGTCATTTTCATTGGCGAAGGATAGAACCGATTTTAGAATTTCAAAATTATTCATTTTAAA
>WFRF01000208.1 GCA_015486655.1 Caldifarciminota bacterium
AAGACAATTTCTACTGCTCTCCTTCGTTAGGAGATTCGTTACTCGGTGCTGTTGACTATACTTCAAACACATATATTTGGAGACTTCCCGTCATTGCCTCTCCATGGCCATCTATTTACCATGATTTACAAAATACGGGAGATGCCGATTTCCCCCTTAACAATAACATGGGAATGTTAACAAAGAAAATCAGTACGACAAATATAGGCAGATCGGTTATACGTTTATCTTTAAGCGGAAATGTTTTACATATAAAGGGACTTTCCGCAGACAAAAAATATAGTATTAAAATCTATGATATTTCCGGAAGGGAAATTAGATTTAATCGCATAAACAGGGATAAAATCGATTTGCTCAAACGACAAAACGGAGTCTATTTCATCAAAATAAACTCCGCTGATATAAAATATTCAGGTAAATTTATACTGATAAAGTAGTGCTAAATATTCCCCTCTTCAAAAGGAATCGCTATGCTTTTACCTCTTTTGGCGGATTCATATATGGCAAGAATCAATTCCAGTGATTTTCTTCCGCTTCTACCGTCCGTTTTAGGTTCTGCCTTCCCTTCAAGCACATCAAGAACATTCTTATAATATCCGAGGTGTCCGAAACCGTATACGCTTGATGTCTCATAATCGGCCTGCATTGCGATTTTATCGTCATCGTCATAGTCTTCGAATTCCCACTTCTCTATCTTATTAACAGCTAATCCGCCTATTTTTACCGTGCCTTTTTCACCTATTATTGTTATGGAACCTTCCCAGTTTTTAGGATATGTCAGCATTGTTACCTGAATCACGCCGATGGCTCCCTGTCGAAACTTTAAAACCGCGGCGCCTGTATCCTCGGTTTCTATTTTTCTTGCAAGAGTTGCCGTAAAAGCGGACACCCTATCCACTGGTCCCACAAGCCATTGAATAAGATCAACATAGTGACTTGCCTGATTCATGAAAGCTCCCCCGTCAAATTCCCATGTTCCCCTCCACTTTGCCATATCATAGTAACTCTGCGGTCTTGTCCAAAAAACTGTTGCATTTGCGAAATAAATCCTACCGAATCTCCCCTTATCAATTGCCCTTTTCAGAAGAACAATTCCTTGATTTAACCTGTTCTGTTTCACCACAAACAGATGGACTTTACTTTTATCACAAGCATGAATCAGCGCATCGGCTTCGTGAAGGTGGGTAGCCATAGGTTTTTCCGTCAAAACGTTTATACCCCTGTTTGCCGCTTCTATCCCCATTTGGGGATGTAAACCGCTGGGAGTACAGATACTTACCAAATCCATCTGTTCTTTGTCAAGCATTTCAATATAATTGGTATAGTAAGGTACGTTATACTTTTCGCTTGCCTTTTTTGCCTTTTCCTCATCAATATCCGAAACGGCAACAAGCTCTACCCTGTCGCTGAGCTGCTCAAAGACATTGAAATGTTTTTGAGAAATCCTGCCACAACCGATTAAACCTAATTTTATCATTTTAACTCCTCATTAAAAGGAATAGTATCAATTCTGCTGTTTTTCAAAACACCTTTCTTTTTTGCTTCCATTACCTTCCTATTATATACATTAACCAACATTAAAAATTTATCCGAAACTTCCCCATCATCAAACTCCTTAGTATGGAATATTCTGTTCAATTCACGGACATGTATTTCAATCTCTTCCCTGATAAAATTTCTCTCAACTTCATTTTCAATCATATCGCAATTATCACATATCTCTTCCAAAATGGCTAACTTTTCTTCAATTTTTATGATATTGCTTTTGTCCATACGATTTATTTAGGGGGTGGGGTTAAACCCCACCCCTTTCCCATTAAAGGGTTTTATCTATAATTTTTGTTCCTTCCAAAATGGTATTTTTATCAACATCCAACGTTGGTCTGAATCTGATGGATTTTTCACCGCAAGGAAGAACCAACAGACCGTTTTTCCAAAGAGCGTGAAGTGTATCGTTTCTCTTCTCAGTTGTTGGTAAATCAAAGGCGCACATCAGGCCTTTCCCTCTGACATTGGAAACCTCTTTATGTTTTTTGGCAATTTTTTCAAGTTCCTTCAAAAGCAGATCACCCATTTTTTTTGCGTTCTCTACCAAATTGTCTTCAACAATTATCTCAAGAAACCTCTGTGCCCTTACCATGTCTACAAGGTTTCCTCCCCATGTCGAATTAATCCTGGAACTTTCTTCAAAAACGTTATTCTTTACTCTGTCTACCTTATCACCAACCATTATACCGCATACCTGAGCTTTCTTACCGAAACAAATAATGTCCGGTTCCACATTTGCATGTTGATGCGCCCACCATTTACCTGTAAGTCCCATTCCGGACTGAACTTCGTCAACTATGAACATGAGATCGTTTTCATCGGCAATCTTCTTCAAATTCTGCAAAAATTCAGGTCTGAAGTGATTGTCTCCGCCTTCTCCCTGGACAGGCTCGATTATAATTGCCGCAATTGTATCGCCATATGTTTTAATTGCTTCGT
>WFRF01000209.1 GCA_015486655.1 Caldifarciminota bacterium
ACCCAAGCACCTTGTTTTGTCGAAGCAAGAATTATCCTTGTTAAAACAGAAAGCGGTTTCTGAGTGGGGTGTTTTCCACAAGACTTTTCCCATTTGGCAATTGCGGGCAACCGCCATACATCTCGCATCTGTTTGCCCCCGTTTAATTCTTTCATTAATTCATAATTAAAATAATGCGGGACCTTCGCATTTTTCCTCGCCCAAATAATTTGCTCGGTTGAATGAGTGAAGTATCGACAAGAAAAATTTGGCGGTGGATTGGTTTTTTGCCACGTAATGATATTCAATATTTTAAAATCTAACTCTGTTAATATCTGTCCTATACTAAAAATATTGTGCATTGTGCCGCTTATCCAAATTGTGGCATTTTCCTTCATTTTATCGCGAACAAGCTTAAGCCATTTTCGGTTAAAATTATTTATGAATTCAAACCCCTGTGATTTATCCCATTTCCCTTTATTTACGCTTGTTATTTTACCATTTTTAATTGTGAGTCCGTCATTTGACAAAAAATATGGAGGATCGGCAAAAATCATATCAAATTTAAAGTCAAATTGTGGTAACAACTCAAATACATCACCATGTAGTAATATAAAATTCTTATCCTTTGATTTAAAATAGGGGTTAATCATCTTCTATTATGGGTTGCAATTGATACAATTTTAAAAATATCTTGTCCATCTTTTAATGCTTCTAACAAATTTTTGAACATATAAGCTGTATCCAAATTAGTCTTTTCTTGGAACATTAGCAGTTTTGCAATAAGCAGCAAGAACTTAACACTATATTCCCCTTTTCCAACCAATTCCAGATATTGAGTTGCTTCATTATTTACTTGATTTAATAAATTATCATTTAGTAAGTTGTTTCTTTCTTCTTCACTCATCAATGGTGATACATTATTACTCCAATAATTTATTAAAAAATCTAAAAACTCTTTTGTTTTATTTTCTTCCAAACTCATTTTTATTAAAACATCAACAGCCCAATGGATATGTTTGGGTGTCCTTCTTTGTGACCATTGACCGTTTTCTTTTTGTCGGTATTTGATTAATAAATCATAATCAGATATTCTTCCTTGATATACACCAAGAATGTATTGTCCATTAACAGAAAATATTTTTAGCAAAGTTTTTCCATTTATACTCATAGAGAGTTTATATAAAGTTTCAATTAATTCAGAAAAATCTTGATCTGATTTTTTCAGTATCTCAATTGTCCATAATATATCTCTACATTGTCTAATTCTTGTCCAACCAAGTTTGGAGTTTCCATCTTTTTGTCGATATTTAATTTCTTTTATTGAAGATATATTATTTGAGTAAAATCCAAACAAGTAATTATCTTCAATCAATAAAGTCTGGATAGGCTCTAGGCCTCGCGATTTCATGCTGGGTAAACTCATTCCAATATCCCCCTTAAAACACCACTCCTTAACATTTCTAAGTTCAATAAATAATCCGCTTTATCAAAATATTCTCTTAAAGGGTTTAAAGTAGACTTCCAGCCCGCACCGTCAGTTATCCAAATAAATTCAATCCCCTGGCTATTCCAATATTCATTCATCCTAATATACTCAGTAGCAGTTGATTTAAGTTTTGAACCTCCTCCGCCATAAAAATTCACTTCTATAAAATAAAGTTTACCGCTTTTATTTATTGCAAAATCAATTATTCGAGATGATTTATCAACTTTAACATCAATATTCCATTTTTCTTTTATTTTCTTAGCAGTTGCTTGTGGCATATATTCAATTCCTAATTCATCGCAAGTATCCCTTACAAATTCTTCAACTAAGTTTTCCATTAAGGTACCACTACGATTTTTTCTTCCATTGCTATCAAGCCCAACCTCTATACCGGTTGCGTAATCTACTAAATTTTTAATTTTACGGTCTTGTAACAATTCTCCTAAACCACTTTTTAAGATAAAATCTGCAAATGCTCTCATTTCTTCCTTTTTATAGTTTTTCTTTGAAAAATCAAATTCACGATAAATAAAATTTCTCGTATCGATTAAAACTTCTAATGATTTATCTCTTATTGCAAGCAGCAAAGGTATAGCTTTGATCGTTTCGGGATATTTCAATAATAAATTAACTGCCTCTTTATGTAAGTTTTTTTTACCAATAAGATAATTTAGTAAATTAAGTTCTTTTTCAATGGGTTCGATATTTTTTAATACTTTTGTCCAATTTACAAAATAACTCCATTGTGTAATTTTATACTTGAAAGAAGATGATATCTCTTTAAAGAGTTCACACTCTGTTTTATTTAGCAATTGACATAATTTTTTCATAAGCATTATTTGTAATTAATAATTCTGTTAACTCCCCTCTTTTATCAGGATTAGAATTTATATTTCTTCTCGCCTTCACTCTCTTAATGTCAAATCCACAATACAAATCATCAAAAAAATTATCCTTAGGATTTTTAACTTTCATATCGGAATTGCTTAAAATCCATTGATGACCCAACGAATCAATTTTTTTACAAAATTTCGCAAGTCTGATTTGTTCGTTATCATCAAACTCATCCTTTGCATAAGAATTAAAACTTGAAGTATCGCTCAAGGGTTTGTATGGCGGATCGAAATAAAATAGTGTCACATGTTCAGCATATTTTAAAGTTCCCTCAAAATCACCATTCAAAATAGTAACTTTTTGCAAAACTTGACTAACTGCTCTTAAATTATCTTCATCACAAATCATTGGTGTTTTGTAACTTCCTATTGGAACATTAAATTTATTTTTGCGGTTAACACGGTACAAACCGTTAAAACAGGTACGGTTAAGAAAAATAAACAAAGCTGTTTGAGTTGTCTTATCAGAAGATCTGCTGTTAAATAATTTCCTTTTCGAATAGTAATACTCTTTTTTTGCTTCCGGTTTATCTTTTAATGAGTGATATTCCTTTTCCCACTTTTGTAGTATTAATATCAACTCATCAACATCTTCTTTTATCGTTTCATAAGAATTTGTTAAATCTGCATTAATATCATTAATTATGGCTCTTTCAATATTTGGATATTTTCTTAACATCCAAAATAGTACCGCACCACCGCCAACAAACGGCTCAATATATGTAAATTTATTTTGCTTAAAATAATCAGGTATAAGACTGTCTATTTCATTCAATAATTGACTCTTCCCACCTGCCCATTTTATAAAAGGTTTTGCAATTCCTTTCAATTCTTTTGCATTTATATTTATCTTGTTATCCATCTCTAATTCTAACATTAAACAATAATATAACAATCATAAACATTAGTCAAACATATTTCTCATCCGTCAGAAATTTGTGATAGCGACTCCGTTGCAAAGAGCCTACTGCGTCTAAAAGTAAGAAGTTAGAAATAAGAAGTGGGAAATTGGGCTTCAATGAGATTCCGGATAAAGTCCGGAATGACAGATTATAAACAATCACATTTACAGTGTTCTCATGCTATATTTCTATCAATGTCAAGGTAAGAAACTGGTAAATATGTCTATACCAATTTCCGAAAATTTGCAAAGTGACTCAATGTTATACAATTCTTTATCAATAATCGTATAAGAGCAACATATTAATAAGCGCCACATGACGGATCGAACATAAAACAATATCCTATGTAAAGCACTACGAGCGCAAAGGGTATCCCTATAGCAAGAGTGTAGCCAGAAAATGCAGCCGATGCCTGACGTTTTCTCCCCTCAGTACCATATTCTTTCATATATGCGGAAATATACTCGGGAGATTTCCCGATAAATGACCTTTTTTTAGGAGTGGGTTTAAAAGCATAAGCTATATCAGCACTAATAAATCCCATTCCATATAAAACGGATGACCATGCAATTGTGTTATTTATGTGCATAAGTGCAAAAATAGTCGCAACTCCTGTCAGACAACCTTCTCCCAACCATGGTAGTACATTCAACTCTTTATTTAAATCTTTATCCGCCGCAATTATGGGAGAATCAAACTTTTTTAGAGAATCTGTGGATAAACCGGAGCACACATAATCGGAGCGATAACGCAATTTCAGTATTGGTTTTTCTGGCAGATCCCCTAAATCGGTAGCATCCATTAAAACCGGAGTAATAAACAGCAACACTCCCATCCAAACAACAATGGAATTTTTTAATATTTTTTTAGATCTTATCTTATTATATTTTATTACATTACTAAAAATATGGATCATAAATAAATCTCCTTCCATATATAAGCAATTGATATAAAATTTATGTGCAAATACATCATTTCAACCGACATTCTTTTAAATTTGCAAATTTCAAAGGCGATTAGTATATCCATTAAAACACTTTACACTCAATAGTACGTATACGGAACAAACATTATCATCAAAGAATATATCCCATAAGCAACTCCACTTGCAATGCATCCCTCCATGGCATACTTGGTCTGTATCCTCTTAGCCTCCGATTTATACTCATCCGTATAAACGGCTACATATTCGGACGATTTTCCCAAAATCGACTTAATCTTGGGTGAAGGTAAAATCAAATAAGCTCCGGCGATTCCCCAAAAACTCAACATACATCCGGCACCAAACCATAGAGCTGAATTTGTATCCTTCCTTGCATCATTACGAGCATTTCTCATGGCATTATCTTCAACACTTCCGAAATCAATGTCCTCGGCAAAAATTACCGTTATACTCATTGATATTAGTAAAACCATTATCATTAAGCGCTTATAAACCAGATTTTTCATTTATCCTCCTATCTCTATATGTCCATTATTTATATCTGTCGAGAATGCTATAATACTCGACTTTAACAACTCTTTGAATCGCACAAAACAATACCTCAAATATGAAAATATGATAAAATATAGAATATAGTCTCTATCTTCCAACACAATCTCCGAAGATTTTCTCTTATACAGAACGAAGGTGAAATAAATTATTTTTACTATGCTTATCATATTCTTACTCCGGTGGTATTGAGGGCTCCCCTTTCCCTCAATACCACTATTTCTCTCCCTTTGTTAATTATTCCCGGCTCTGAGAATTAAACCGGCTCTTATTTCCAATCCGCTGTCGAGAAAATCCGTAGTAACAAATCTGCCTGCACCTTCAATATAAATGCTCGTATTATAAGCATTCAGCATTATAAAACCAACTTTCGGTCTTAATAAAACGCCTCCTATGGAGTTGTTGGGATATAGATCCTTTCTTGCATAGTCATACTCCGCACCAAAGTCAAAACCAAAATACGCTGTATTTATTCCCGGATGAATCATATAACTGTAGCCGATGCTACCGGCTATACCGGCTGAAACAGGCAAATCAAAATTTATGCTTACCCTTGAATTATCCGTAGTTTCCATTAAGAAAGAGCAGTTCAGCATCAACACTTTTTTAAAATGCCCGGCATATAAATGGTCATAGGTCAGAGTATTCCACATATATCCCGTTGAAAGTGAAAATGAATTTTCTCCTTTACTTCTTCTTTTCCTCTGACTTATTATTTCATTCGGTGTTAGTATCCCTTCTTTGACGAGTTCCTTCAATGATTTTCCTTCTCCCAAAACCAATGCAGAAGCTTTTGCCGCATATTCTACATCATTGGGGTCAGCCAGATGCAAATTTTCATCGATTATAAATTTCTTGGATAACAGATCGAGAACATCCATTCTTATTATAAGACTGTTATTAATATAGTAATACTTAAAAATAATTGCCTTGGAATATTCACCGTTTTTAAACTTATCGGATACTTTATCGATATCACCCCAGTATGACGGTAAAGTGCTGTCGGTTACAGTTGTAACACTGAAACTATACTTACCGCTAAGCTCGTCCACAAATAGATTAACAAAGGATTTTCTGAGAGTGTTATCAATTGCCGATGAGTTGTAATCAACAATTACAACCTTTTCCCCGAAAGTCAATAGAGGGAGCATCAGCATTAATATGAACATTATTCTTTTCATAAGTCCTCCTTAAATGTTATTTTACAATTCCCTACACCGTTTTCCCCGAAAATTTCCCCTACCCCTTGATGGAGAAGCGATTCGCTACAAGATGTTTTTGCAAATACGTTTTTCTCATTTTTTGCCTCCTTTTTTTTATTTTTTTGCGTTATGAGACTGTTTAAAAAAAGTAAAAACAGAACAATATAAATAAAGATTATCATCTTGAGTATAAAGTTTAAAATTAGGGCTCGTTTATCTTTTATTCTTTTCATGCTAATATTTATGCAATTTGTATGCCAGTTTATTATGTGACATTATTACGTCATTTGTAAAATGAGGCAAAAAAAAAGTGTGTAGAATTTTCACACTCTGTGAAAATATTACACACTTTTTGCTTAAATATTAATTTTTAAGAAGTGAAATCATACGAGTGCAGATTTCATCGTCATCTTCTCCGAGCATTAGTTGAAATTTTCCCCTGTTTCCTCCGCCCTTCACACCGAATTCTTTCCTCAATTTATCAATAATGGATTTAAATAAATCATTTTTATCCTCGGAAACAGCTATAAACAATCGTTTTGTATTTTTATTCAAAATTAAAGACTCCGTACCCGTTTCAATTAGTTTCGATTGTATATACCTTATTTCCTCATCACTGAACTCATCAGTTTTTTCCGTATACACATTTTCTTGAATTTTTTCCATGAAATTATCCAATTCCTTCAACCGATATGTCTTTACCTGTTTTTTTAGTTCCTTCTCGCGTTCAATTAAAGCTTTTACACCTTCAACAACCGTTTCTTCATCCCTTGTCAGAATATTTTTTAGTTTATCTACGATTAAGAACCTCTTTTGGTAATCATACATTGCTCTGTAACCGCATTTAAAGTGTAATCTGATATTTTTCCTAACCTTGTCCGTACCCGTGATTTTAAAGATGCCTATCTCCCCTGTTCTGTTTACATGAGTACCACCGCAATAAGAAATATCCACCCCTTCTATTTCAACTACCCTTTTCGGCCCGTTGATTTCTATTTTTTTTCTTACCCCTTCCACATCTTTATCCGTAAAGTATTTATTTATTTTTATATCTTTTACTATTACATCATTTACAAGTTTTTCTATCTCTGCAATCCTTTCGTTAGTTATTGTTTTCATGTCGGTTTCAATTGATGAATCCGTCTCTCCCATGTGGAACGAAAGTGTTTTTATGCCAAAATTTTCTTCAATCACCCCGGAAAGTATGTGTTGGCCCGTATGTTGTTGCATATGATCGAATCTCCTGTCCCAATCGATTTTGCATTTGACATTACTTTCTTCAGTCGCTCTGTCGGTAATATGTATAATCTCATCATCTTTAATTTTAACATCAAGTACTTTGGCATCGCCTATAAATCCGTGATCGGCTGTCTGACCTCCCGATTCGGGATAAAAATAGGTCTCCTTTAAAACAATGCCACAAGTATTGTCATCGTATATTTCTTTCTTGACTATATCGGTTTTAAATTCCGTCAAATACTCATCATTTACACAGAGCTTCTTCATTCTCAATACATTCCAATTGCTCGGGTATAATAAGTTTTCGTGCTTCTTCAAACGTAAAATATCCGGCATCTGTGGCATCGTCACCCGCCGTTAAAATCTCTTCGTCTGTTCTTACTGAATAGTTGATTATCAATATACTTCCGTATTCATCAGTATCTACGGATCTAACACTAAGCAGTGATTCAATGGTCCCGGTGATTCCCGTCTCTTCCTTAAGTTCCCTGAGGCAGGCTTCCTCGGCATTTTCTCCGTATTCTATGAAACCGCACGGGAATGCCCAGCTCCCCACATGCGGGGGTATTCCTCTTTTTATAAGTAACAGCTTATTACCGTTTCTTACTATTCCGCAAACAGTGGGAGCCGGATTTTTATAGTATATAAAACCGCAATTAGGACAATATTGACGCTTTTTATTGTTTATTATTTTCTCTTTTAGTTTTGAACCGCAAATCGGGCAAAAAATGTAATCATTCATTGAAACACCTTCGTATTTGAATATTGATAATTTCCCCAGATTTCCCATGTATCAGGAGAAATCGACGTTACTATTAATTTTACATATCCATCTTTTATTTGTATAAAATACAGATGATTCTCGCAAATAACAGGATCAATCGAATCGAATGTAACATTTGACATATCCGTAAACGTATCCTTCTCAACAATCCCCAAGTCTTTTATATTTATTCTTGAGTCATCCGCCATATTAAACCACAAGTACCCGTCATGGGAAGGATAAGTCGTATCAACGGGTGTATATGGGTACCAATTTTGAACGATAATGTCATCGTTAACAGGGTGAAGAGAATCAACTATACCATTTGAAAAGTCGAAACCGTAATAAAAATCAATGTAACAGTCGGCATATCTGTCAATATAATTACCCGTACAGGATGATAAAATCAGAGCAATTAAGAGTATCAGCATTCTTTTCATGCTGTAAATATAGTCATATAGTATAAATATGTCAAGACAATCCGTTGTGTTCTTTACTCTCCTCATGTTTCAATATGGACTGTTCAAATTATTGATTGTCATTTTCTTATTTTTTATTTATAATAACGAAAGATTGGAGGTTATATGAAATATTATTTGGCAATAGATTCCGGAACAAGTTCCGTTCGTTCAATTTTATTCGATTTAAATTTTGAAATAGTCTCAATAGCAAGAGAGGAACTTCATTTAAAATACCCAAAAAACGGATGGGTGGAGCAAGATCCTATGGAAATTGCCGAACTTCAGCGAAAAACCATAGTGGATGTTGTGGAAAAATCAGGGGTTGATATTAGCCGGATCGTTTCATGCGGAATAACAAACCAAAGAGAAACAACAATAATCTGGGATAAAAAAACGGGAAAACCGATTTACAACGCCATTGTCTGGCAGGACAGACGGACTGCCGATTATATTGAGAAAATAAGGAATCAACATTTGAATACAATTAAAAACAAAACAGGATTGGTTCCTGATCCGTATTTCTCGGCATCAAAAATCAGATGGATCATCGAACGATATAAAGGAAACAAAGATGAACTTGCATTCGGAACTGTGGATACATGGTTGATGTATAACCTTATTGAAGGACATCCGCATTTAACCGACTATTCAAACGCCTCCCGTACAATGTTATTTAATATAATTAATTTGAAATGGGACGATGAACTGTTGGATCTGTTTAACATTGATAAAAACATGCTTCCGAAAGTAACGGACTCAAATACAAACTTCGGTTTTATAGATATAAAAGGTCACAAAATTCCCGTTAAAGGGGTACTTGGCGATCAACAATCGGCTCTATACGGACATAATGCAATTTCTCCGGGAGATGTTAAAGTAACTTACGGAACAGGGGCTTTTATTCTCTTCAACACCGGTGACACTCCCGTTCTTTCACAAAACAACCTTTTAACTACAATTGCTTGGGTTAAAAACGGACAAATAACATATGCACTCGAAGGCTCCGTTTTTATTGCGGGAGCCGTTATACAATGGTTGAGGGACAACCTGAACTTCTTTACAAACAGCGAAGAATCGGAGAAAGTAGCTTTAAATGCAGATAAGAACAGCGGTGTTTATTTTGTACCCGCATTTGTCGGGCTTGGAGCACCATACTGGAACCCCAATGCAAGGGGGACGATCTTCGGATTAACAAGGGATTCAGGCATACCGGAAATTACAAAAGCCGCTCTGGAAGGGGTGGCATATCTTGTCAACGATATGCTTTCGGCGATGATTTACGACACAAAAAAGAAAATACATAATCTGTTTGCCGACGGCGGAATGAGTAAAAATAACCTCTTTCTGCAATTTCAATCCGACATTTCAGATGTAACCGTCGAAAGGCCGAAAAACATTGAAGTTACGGCACTGGGAGTTGTCCTCTTGGCATCCAATGAAGAAAATTATTCTTCAAAAATCGATAATCGTTTCACCCCGAAAATGGATAAAGCCGTTAGAAGCGAAAAAATCGGCGGATGGAAAAAATGCATTGAAAAAACATTATAGAGGAGTTTTATGAAAAAACTATTTTTATCGGTATTCGTTTTCATTCTGATTGCTCAATCAGCGGAATCTTCAAACAACATACGGGACATCAATGAATATTATAAATACGGGCAATTCCACAGATACATAAAATATGCTTTAAAGGCAAAAGAGCCGTCACTTTACGGAAAAATAGGAAAATCCTTTTTCTTTCTGCAAAATTACGGAAAAGCATCAAAATACCTTTTACTTGCCTATAAAAAATCAGGAGAACTCGACCTTCTTAATTTTTACACCAAATGCCAAACGGAGTTGCTTGACTCAATTACAATAAAAAAATATACCAACAGTTATATAAAAAGTAAAAATTACGATACCCTCGCTCTCGGTCTGTACTATTCAATACATATGAAAAATAGACTTCTTCAAAATTACGCCGATTCAATATTCGAGAGCTTCCCTTCCACCGAACTATCATATACTGCGGAGAAACACTTTCTTTATTCTGCATTGTCATCACAAAAAGGGAAACCTGATTCCCTTTTAAGCAATTTTCTGTCTAAATATAACGATACATATATATACAACGAAGCTCTAATTGAATATTCCAAATATCTTTACAGAAACAAGGACAGAAAGAAGCTTTACAATATTTTATCGGACACATTATCTTCCGCCGAAACAAGGTCCATTGTAATCGAACATTTATTGGAACTTCATTACTACAAATCAACCATGTACAAAATACTTATTTCCGCTTTGAAAGACTCTCTTTCAACACCCCGTTTTATGAACGAAGATGAATGGAATTTACGGAGAAGACAAACAGCCATAAGGATTCGGACAGACCTTGCAAGAATACTTCTCAAACGCAGAAAAGCTAAAAAGGCTCTTTTTTATTTAAAGGATGCTGAAAAATACAGATCGTTTTTCTATTCCGCTATTACTTATAACGCATTAACTGATTATTACAAAGGAATCGCTCTTTTAAGAACAGGCCAATATGAAAAAGCCCGTGAGACACTCGCCGATGCCTTAATGGAATCTGCCTCTGACAGGGAAATGGAAACAAAAATAATACGACTTTATAAAAGAAATTTCGCAGGTTCCCCCCTTACATATGCAAGAAAATTAAGCAAATATACGGGACCTGTTTTCAGAAACGACACAAAAATTCGCGGACTTGCAAACGT